>CANQSM010000155.1 GCA_947626525.1 uncultured Phocaeicola sp.
ATCGATATTGTGGACGGGGAACTTAAGGTGCAGAGCTTGACCCCATCTACTGAGCGGTTTGAACTCGTGGAGCAGCTCAAGGAGCGCGGGCATTCCGGGTTAATCCTCTTCAGCAGCGGGTCGACGGGGGTGCCCAAGGCGATGATCCACGACCTGGACCATCTGATGAATTCCTACAAGGGGAAGCGCGGGAAGAAGCTGGTGTTCATAATCTTCCTCATGTTCGACCACATCGGCGGCCTTAACACGCTGCTCAACTGCCTCGCCATGGGGGTGACCATGGTGTTCCCGGCGGACAGGAACCCGGAGTACGTGGCGCAGCTCATAGAGAGGCACAGGGTCAATGTCCTGCCCGCTTCCCCGACCTTCCTCAACCTTATGCTCATTAGCGGGGTTACCGAGAGGTACGACCTCAGCTCGCTGCGGATGATCACGTACGGCACGGAGCCGATGCCGGATAGCTTGCTCACAAAGCTGAAGGAGGGATTCCCGCGTGTGAAGTTCCTGCAGACGTTCGGCACGAGTGAGACGGGCATCACACAGACTACGAGCAAAGCCAACTTCATCAAGATCGACGACCCCGGAACGGAGTACAAGGTGGTGGACGGGGAGCTGTGGCTACGCAGCAAGACGCAGATTATGGGGTATCTCAACGCCTCTATGGAGCGCTTCACAGCCGACGGGTGGTTCAGGACGGGAGACCTCGTGGAGATGGGGGAAGATGGCTACATCCGCATCATCGGCCGTAATAAGGAGATGATTAACGTGGGCGGGGAGAAGGTGCTGCCCTCTGAGGTGGAATCTGTCCTCTATCAAATGCCGGGCGTGCTGGATTGCACCGTGTATGCGGAGAAAAACCCCATCACCGGGCAGATGGTGGTGGCAAAAATGCTTTTTAGCGAGCCGCTGACCGCCATGGAAGCGAAGCGAAGGGTGGTTGACTTCTGCAAGACCCGTCTCGCCCGCTACAAGATCCCCGCCAAGGTGGTCGTGCTCAAAGAGGATGAGCATTCGGAGAGGTTTAAGAAGAAGAGGATTCCTACCGAAGAGAATAGGTAAAACAACATAGAGACATCGCTAGTGAATATTAACAGCGCAAAATCAAAATGAAAAGAGTCATAAAAGCGTTACTGGGCGGGCTTGTCTTGAGCCTGGTGCTGTGTGCCCTGTTTCCGAGAACCTTCCTGAAAGACGATGCCCGGTGGACATACCAAAGCGACGTTGGTCGAATGGAGATTGCTTTTTCCGGAGATGTTAGCAACGGACAGATTGATATCCAAGGGAAAGAGTTACGGATATACAGACCGAAGTGGATGTTAAATGGCAATTATAATCAGGGAATTATGGTTCAATTCCCTATTTCTTATCTGCAAAAGGCGTATCAAATAACACTGAAACCCCGAGGAAGTATTAAGGAAATGTCTTTGAAAATGAGTTTTCGCGGGTCGGATTTACGGGTTCATAACCAGAGAAAGCCAGCCTACGTCCGTTTTGAAAACATACAAGTTAAAGGGGAAACCATTACTGAGGAACAAACGGTTTGGCATGACAAGCCATTCCGGTATCTCGCAAAGAACATCTCTGACAGCTCCACTGTCACAGTGAATTTTGTAGTCCGTAAGCCGATAGCCTTCACAGATATTAGATGGGAGCGGGTTATTGGATTGTTTATTGCTTGTCTGCTGCTTATCTATTGTTTCGATACTCTCAGACGATTAGTCAGTGGGTTCAACAAGAAAGATATTGTACAGATGATCGCGGATAACTACGGAAATATTGACGTAGTTCACCGGCGCTCCTTTTGGATCATCTTTGGTGTGCTTTGCTTCGCTTTTGGGTTTCACGCTATGCAGTTTATATGGGGTAGCCACGACTGGGACTTTACAGGAGGTTTTTATTCTCTTCCATGGAGTGGGAGAGCATGGCAAGGGAGGTATGCACTTCATTTATTTAAAAAAATGTTCCTAGGAGGTGTTTATTTACCCCTTATTTATGATATCGTTTCTTTTCTCTTCCTTGCACTCAATGCTGTACTCCTTTGCATCTACTGGAGATTGGAAAAACGAGTTATCTACTTTGTTCTATGCGGTCTCATTTTGACAGCGCAACCATTCACCTTGAGCATGATGTTTTACGTGCACATGTTGCCGGAGGTTTTCATGGGTGTTACCCTTGCGGTAACTGCCCTGATGCTGGCTGAAAAAATTGCATTTGAGAAAAGTTCTCGCATGAGAAGGGTAGTTCTCTCTCTCCTCTCCATTGTTTTAATCAACCTGTCATTGGCCATGTATCCTGTTCTGCTTAACACCATCGCCGTAGTCTTTTTCGGAAGGCTATTAGTACAGTCGTTTGGGTGGGATGGTTCTTGGAAGCAGGGTAAAACGCAGTTTTCCTCGTTTGCTGTTTCAGCAGTTAATATCGTACTGGGGATGGTTCTTTATAAGACTATGCTACATTTCTTTTTCCCCTTAGCAAACGAGTACAATACTCAACTCCTACCTTTCGAGCGACTTCCGGAACGACTGTGGGTTCTTTTTAAACAGAGCCTTCATCAACTGTATGAATACGGTTTTCCGTTTATCTCTCAGGGTGCCTTGTGGGTTTTTCTAGGATTTACGGTTCTTGTAGGTCTTTTCATTTTATTCACGGGCAATTCTAAGCAAAAAATATTAAGAATAAGCTTATTAGGTGGCTCCTTGTATGCTACACAAACTGCTATGATCATTGCGAATCATCATATTATTGATGAGCGAATAGAACTGTTTGGGTTGGTTCCATTTGAAACACTCATGGCGGTCATCGTGTTTACGAACCTGAAGAAATTACGCAATTGTGCCATTATTACAGCTGTTGGCGTTATTTGGGTATCCGTCATCAATGATCTGGACTGTCTTCGTGTGTGGAAACTGGGGTTTGATGCCGAGAAAATGATATGGAATAGAATATTAGCGAGGGTAGAAGTCCAAAGAGGCTTTGATGTAACCCGGAAATACAAAGTTGTCCAAATTGGACAGGGGACACCGATGAGGGAACGCTACATTAAAGAAAAATCAAGGGTGTTGCCCTTTGACATGTTGCGATCTTCTTGGAATCTGCACCCTCTCTTTGCTGAGAATTTCTATTATCAGTCAGATTTTGGACGTACAAACTTTCATTTTAAACACCCCAGTGATTTTGATCGCTCCGATGATCCCCGATACAAAGCTCAACTTAGGCAACTTTGGGAAGCGGGCATCTTGGATAAAGCCCGCGCGTGGCCACATGAGAACGGACTTATCGTGTGGGAGGATATCATCCTCTTTGTCACCGATGCAAAGCTGCTTGAGGCGTACAAAAAGCAGCTCGCCCAAGAATTTCCTAGACAATCACGAGAAAAACAATAAGCATCAGCTCTTTATCTCATAGATTCACATACAAAAAGGCATGAAAAAAATCATAAAAGCGTTGTTGGGAGGGCTGGTCATATGCATGGTGCTGTGCGCTCTGTTTCCGAGAGCCTTTCTGAACGGCGATGCATTGTGGACGTACCAAAGCGATGTTGGTCGAGTAGATGTTGCCTTTTCCGGGGAGGTCGAAAACGGATGTTTAGAAGTTCGTGGGAATAATGTTCGAGCGTATGAGCCCAAATGGTTGTTGGATAACCGCCACAACCAGGGAACCATGGTTTCGTTTCCTGTTTCCTACCTGAAGAAAATATACAAAATAACACTGAACCCCCTAGGGAATGCTCGGGAACTGTCTTTGGAAATGAATTTCCGCGGGCAGGATTTGCGTATCAGCAACCAGAGAAAGCCTGCCTACGTTTGTTTTGAGAATATACAAGTTAATGGGAAAACCGTTGCTGAGGAGCAAACGGTTTGGCATGACAAGCCGTTCCGATATTGCGCAGAGTGCGTTTCTAATGGGGAGCCCGTTATAATAAGCTTTGGTATAAAAAAGCCGATCTCCTTCACGGACATCAGGTGGGGCTGGCTATTTGGATTATTTATTGCTTGTTCGTTACTTATCTCCTGTTTCGATATTCTAAAAAGGCTAGTCAACGAGCTCAGCAAGAAGGATATCGTTCAAGTAATCGCAGAAAACTATAGAAACGTCGACGTTGTTTATCGGCGAGCTTTTTGGATCATCTTTGGTGTGCTTTGTTTTGCTTTTGGCTTCCACGCCATCCAGTTTATGTGGGGGAATCATGATTGGGGAATTGTGCTCTCTCCTCGAAACACAAGGTACTTCATGCTGACTGAGCGGTATGCATTATTTTCATTTAAGAATACCGTTCTAGGCGGTACCTATTTGCCTCTAATCTACGATGTTGTCTCGTTTCTTTTCCTCGTGCTCAATGCCGTGCTCCTATGCATCTATTGGAAACTGGAGAAGAGAGTCGCTTATTTTGTCCTCTGTGGGCTCATTCTGACGGTTCAGCCGTTCACATTAAGCATGATGTATTACGTACACATGTTGCCGGAGGTTTTCGTGGGTGTTACCTTTGCACTGATTGCCCTGATGTTGGGTGAGAAGATCGCTTTTGATAAAAATTCTCGCACGAGGAAGGTAGTTTTCTCTCTCCTTTCCATTGTCCTGATTAACCTGTCGCTGGCCATGTATCCCGTCCTTATTAACACCATTGCCGTTGCTTTTGTCGGCAGGTTATTAGTCCAATCATTTGGGTGGGACGGATCATGGAAACGACTTAAATCATATTTTGTACCGTTTGCTATTTCTGTCGTCAATATCGTATTGGGAATAGTTCTCTACAAGACTATGTTGTCTTTTGTATTCCCTCCCCGAGCAGACAGATATAATGCTCTAACTCTGCATTTTAGTCAATTCCCTGAACGGATATGGACTTTGTTCAAGCAAAGCTTTCATCAATTGTATGAATATCCTTATCCATTCATTTCTCAGGCTGTTTTATGGATCTTCCTATGTTTTACGATTCTTATAGCTCTGCATATTTGCCTCACGGGGAATATCAAACAGAAAATTGTGAGACTGATTTTACTAGGCGGAGCGCTCTTCGCGACGCAGAGTGCCATGATGATTGCTAAGTACCACATCATAGATGGTCGAATAGAATTATTTGGATTAGCTGTTTTTGAAACACTCGTGACGGTTCTGGTATTTACCAATCTCCAAAAGATGCACAATTTAAGTATTCTTGCGGCGACAGGAGTGGTGTGGGTATCTATCGTCAATGATCTGGACTGTCTCCGTGTCTGGAAACTGGGATTTGATGCTGAGAAAATGCTCTGGAATAGAGTTATGGCACGCATGGAAAGCCAAAAAGATTTTGACGCGAACCGAAAATACGACATTGTTCAGATTGGGGCACCCATTTCCCTGCGCCCTCGGTTTTATAGGAAATCTTACCCCTCAAATGGTTTTCATGATCATGCAGAGAATTTGCTATCGTTCAGTTATGATGCTCGTTGGGATTTGTTCCACGCTCATGAGTTTTATTATCAGACAGATTTTAGAGGCGAGAGACCTCGTCCTGACCGTCCCAATGATCCCAAATACAAGGCCCAACTCAAGCGACTGTGGGAAGCCGGCATTTTGGACAAGGCGAGCGCGTGGCCACAC
>CANQSM010000156.1 GCA_947626525.1 uncultured Phocaeicola sp.
TGTGCGCCTTATGGAGGAACAGAAATGAAAGCCGTGATTTACGCCCGCTATTCGAGCGACAACCAAAGAGAGGAAAGCATCGAGGGACAGCTCCGTGAGTGTATGGAGTATGCCAACCGTTGCGGACTCACGGTCGTAAACACCTATATAGACCGCGCCCTCTCTGCCAAGACGGATAACCGTCCGAACTTCCAAAAGATGATAAAAGATAGTTACAAGCAAGTATTTGACCTTGTAATTGTCTGGAAGCTCGACCGTTTTGCCCGCAACCGCTATGACAGCGCACACTACAAAACAATTTTGAAAAAGAACCGTGTAAAAGTCGTATCGGCAAGGGAAACGATAGCGGAAGGTTCCGAGGGAATCTTGCTCGAATCGGTTTTGGAAGGGTATAAGCGTTCAAATGGACACAATAAGAATAAAATCAGAATTAAAGCAGTCTAAATTTAATGTAAAGCAAAAGTCGGGACTCCTCGCGGAATCTCGGCTTTTTTGTGTTAGCTAAACTTGAATAGCGCCCCTCATTACTTGAAAAACGGTTGATTTTGTGCTATAATTTATAAATACAAAAGGAGCGATTATGGTTGATATAAAAACTTGGATAAATCAAACGAATACAAACACAAGTAAAACTATGAATACTATATGGTCAAAATATATACAAGGCGCAAAAACATTGTATTACAGTCGCAAATTGCGGTTTGATGACAAATTCGCAAGTCAATATAAAGCGTTATTCGATTTAGACGAAACAAAGAAACTGAAAATTCTTGAAATAGGTTGCGGTTCGGGTGCGCTTGCAGGCTCTCTCGCACGTTGGTATCCAAATGCCGAGATAATCGCCATTGACCGAGACAGCGAATTTATACGGTTTGCCAAAGAACACGAAACAGGCGTAAGTTTTATGGAAGCCGATATAGTTGCGCTTCCTTTTACCGATGAAAGTTTTGACGTCGTAATCTCAAATACCGTTTATGAACATATAGAGCCTTCCGCATTTTACAAAGAACAACTACGCATATTGAAACCGAACGGCGTTTGCTTTGTGCTTTCTTCTCGCAGAGGTATTTCAGTCGCACCCGATTGTTACGCGCCTAACGATTTTGAAAAAGCGTTTTGGGAAAAAGTGAAACAATACGATAGTTCAATAGATAAATATAACGTAGGCAAGTATTATTTGAACGAAGCGAAACTCCCTGCCGTTATGGAACAATATGGATTTAAGCAAATCAAAACGGGATATGTTGCCGTGATTTTAACGCCTGATAATCCCGATACTACGCCCGAATTTGCGCGCGCGATAATCAATGCGGACAGATACTCGGCTATCGAGTCAATCGAATCGGTGGTAAATTCAATGTCCGAACACTTTTCAAATCAAGAAATTTCCGAAATGAAACACACTATAAATAGCAAGTATGATTATCGCATAAAACAATACGAAAACAATATAAAGCAATGGGACACAACCGTGTCAATAATTATGGTAATGCGCGGAGTAAAAGAAATATGAAAGATTGGTTTACAATTGATAAAGTAGACGATACGACTTATATCATAAGCGAATACCGCCATTGGGAAGAAACGCACTGCTATCTTTTAATCGGGAGTGAACGCTGTCTTTTGATTGATACGGGGCTTGGCATTTGCAACATTTATAACGAAGTACGCAAACTGACAAATAAACCAATTACAGCCGTTGCAACACATATACATTGGGATCACATAGGCGGGCACAAATATTTTCCCGATTTCTACGCCCATCAAGCCGAGTTGGATTGGCTGAACGGTAAGTTTCCGCTTTCTATTCAGACTGTCCGTGATATGGTAATAGACCGTTGCGATTTGCCCGAAGGCTTTGATGTAAGCACTTACGAAATGTTTCAAGGTAAGCCTACAAAGGTATTAAACGGCGGCGAGATTATTGATTTGGGCGATAGAAAAATCGAAGTCTTGCATACGCCGGGGCATTCGCCCGGACACCTTTGCTTTTGGGAGCAAGAGCGCGGCTACATATTCACGGGAGACTTGATTTACAAAGATACTTTATTTGCCTACTACCCGTCAACCGACCCCGAAGCATATTTGCATTCGCTTGAAACGATAGCGGCGTTACCGTCAAAAAGACTGTTTCCTGCTCATCACTCGCTTGATATATATCCCGAAATTGCTGTTAGAATGCGAGACGCTTTCCGTGAATTGAAAGTGCAAGGCAAATTACATCACGGCACGGGAACATTCGATTACGGTGATTGGTCGGTGTGGTTGTAATGAAATTTCGCATTTATTTTACTTTTAGCGCAACAAGCAATGCCGACAAATGCCATTGTGAAGAATAGTGTCGTGACATTACGCTACTTGTTTATTATAATAAAAGCGCAATTCAGGAGGTGCGCTTATGACATTCGGCGAAAAGTTAAAAAAACTGCGCAACGAGAGCGGTATGACGCAGGATCAATTGGCAGAAAAAATTTTTGTTACACGAACGGCTATCTCAAAATGGGAAACAAACAACGGCTATCCGAGTATTGACAGTTTGAAAGAGATTTCAAATCTTTTCGGAATAAGTATCGATGAGCTGATTTCCGATGCGGACGTGGAAAACAAAAAAATACTCGATAAGAAAGCGGCGAGAAAATTCTATTATATTGCGCTTGTATTTTTAGGTATAACTATTCTGTTTGCTTTATTGGCGGTTGGTTTAAGGCAGCCGTTATACAATATCGGAAGCATATGCGGAATGGTAGGTTATATAGTCTCTGCAATATTGCAAAGACCGAAGTACAAGATAATAAAAAACAGAGAACACATCGTTTCGTATGTTATACAGCGTGTTATTCTATTTGCAATAATAATAGGCATTATTGTTACAATGATACTATCTATGATATAGACCGCTTGTTCCATTCGACAAAACTTCTCATAAATCACAAACATTTGTTTTGATAATTTATTGACTTTGTACTTTCAAAGTGATAAAATTTGTACTGTACGACATAGGTCGTATTGTACCCTTTTAGGGTATAGTTCTGCGGTGGACGGTTATAAGTTCGTCCACAGATGGCAGAAAGTTTTGGGCGGTATAGCCGTCCGCGCCTTAGCTTACGGAAAGAGCGTAGGTTTTATTTTGTTACGCAAAATTCGTGAGCCGTGATAGGCTTTTATAAGTGTACCATTTTTTAAGATAATTGAGGTGTCTTTTGAACTAAAACAATGCTAACAATTCAATAGAATGATTAACCATCATAGAGTAAATTCATATTGCTAAATACGGTTAGAAGTCGCAGATACAAGAAGTTATCAGCGGCTTTTTTCGCGCCTTTTTTACGGTATCTCTCCCGCTCTTTCTTGTGTGGACGAAGATATAAAAACTTACAATTCGGAGGTAAAAATAATGACAATCAGACCGCCTTAAACGGCAAGCAAACGGTAAGCAAACACGCACGCCAACCGTACTGTTACGGGAAGCAAAATATCGTCGCGGACGGGCATCTATACCATAGGTATAGCACACTATACTTAGTTCCGCTTCGCTACATAAGTTTAGTGTGCTCTGCGAGGCTTTTTAGCGGCGAAAAAATTAGAAATTTGATTAGGAGGAAACCGATTATATCTTACTTAATTTGCACAATGAAAAAGTATAACAACAAAAAACGCGACAACGTAACGCCTATCGAAAAGGAAAACGAGCGCGACGAAAACTACAACCCCGACAACCCGCAAATAGACCTTTCGAGAACGAGCGGAAACTACCACACCGTATATCCCAAGCGCGGCTATATGGGATATATCAACGAGCGCATATCCACGCTTCCGCTCAAACGAAAAGTTCGAAGCGATGCGGTACTTATGTGTTCGTTTATCATCGGTTCGGACGGTAACTTTTTTATAGGCTTAACGCCGTCGGAAAAACGACAATTTTTCGAGGAAGCTACGGAGTATTTTGCCGAGCGATACGGTAGAGAAAATATCATTTCGGCAGTAGTCCACGTGGACGAAACCACACCGCACTTGCACTTAAATCTTGTTCCTATCGTGGGCAATAAGCTGAGCGCAAAGCAACTGTTTACACGGGCGAGCTTACGGGAATTGCAAACGGACTTTCACGAAAAGTTCGGCAAGCGTTGGGGGTTAGAACGCGGCAAGCCGGGAAGCCAAGCAAAGCATATCGATACGGCGGAGTTCAAAGCCAAAACAATTATAGAACGTGCAGAAAAACAGGCAAGCGAAACGGAAAAGCAAGCCAAGACCAAAGCCGAAGAATATTTGAGCGGCATTGAAAGTTCTATCGAAGCCGAGCGCGACAAACCTATCCCGAAAAAGAAAAAGGCAGTCGAAGCGGAAATTGTAAGTTTGCGCACAGAAAACGCCGCGTATAAAGAGCATATCGCTATCAAGAACAGAGATACGGATTATCTGTTCGAGCAGTTGCAAAAAGCGGAACGGCAAGGTAAAGCGAACGACACCGCTTACAAAATGGTTGCGGATATGATAAGTGCATATCCCGACGAGTTCGACGCTTTACTCAAAAAAGCGCGGGCAAAGAAAAGTCTGCCCACTTCCTTCAACGGAAACCGTAACAGTAGCGGCAAAGGCGGCAAGTAAAACAATTAAATAAGAAACGAAATGACCGTGAAGAATACGTCCACAGGAATATGAAAAGTGAAATCGGACTGAAAGAGTAATCACGGCTTTTTTATACGGAAAATACCGCCATAGAGCGGACAACGCAAACAGAAATAAAGTTGCGTTTAGATACGCGCATAGAATCGCGGAGGAAATCGAATATGAAAATTGAATATGAATGATTATTTTGATTTAAGTCGGAGGAAAAGTTACGAGCAACACAGCAATACAATTAAGCAACGGCAGAGATGTACCCACTACTTCTCATACCGAAATTATAGGCGGAAAAAAGTATGTAGTCGTAAGCCATTACGTAGGCGGCAAAGACTTCAAAAAAGTATTAAGCGATTTGGCTTTCAGACAAGTGCTTGCGGATATGCAAGATTCCGCTAAATAAAAATAGAAAGGATCGGGCTTGCCAAATTCGGTGTATTGTGGTATAATACCCTTACATTGAATTTGGCTGCTTTGATTCGAAGGAGTAAAAGAATGCAATCAAAGCAAAACAACAAAGACTACATTGTCGGAATGTACGTAAGGCTATCCCGCGACGACGAACGCGCCGGCGAATCGCTGTCTATCGAAAACCAAAAGGCTATTCTTTCGGAGTATATTGCCGAGCAAGGCTGGACGCTCCACGACATCTACGTGGACGACGGAATCAGCGGCACTACGTTTGAAAGACCGGGCGTAAAGAGATTACTCGACGACGCACAGCAAGGTGTTATCAACACCATACTCGTCAAGGATATGAGTCGTTTCGGAAGAAACTACATAATGGTTGGTCAATATCTCGATTACGTTTTCCCCACATTCGGAATACGGTTTGTTGCATTATCGGACAATATCGATACGGAGAACAAAGACACTCCCGCTATGGATATGATGCCGAT
>CANQSM010000157.1 GCA_947626525.1 uncultured Phocaeicola sp.
TGTCATTGAACGACTTACCACATCTTCTTAGAGATGTTATCCAACTCTTTTTCTTCAATTGTCCGGATAAAATAATAACATATAATTGTAACTAACTGATTGTTAGCATGCGCTCCTTTTTGAGAATCTCATAGAAAGAGATTCCCAGCAATAATATAAAAAGTAATTGATTATAGAAGTTTTGTATTGCGTAGAATTATGAGTACAAAGTTTTTCAATAATAGGCTTGGCAATACGCTTTTCGACAAGTTGAAAGGTATTGCATCGGGAATGGCAACATTCGACCGATTCTTGGCTGTCGTGGGTTTCTTTCGTTCATCTGGTTATTTCAAGTTGCGTAAAGAACTTGGCGATATATCTGAGATTAAGATCTTGGTCGGCATCAATATCGATGATATTTTCCGCAAGCATAACAAGGCTCTTTTGATGCTTGCCGATGAGGACAAGGCAAAAGAAATCTATCACAATGGTTTCAAAGAGGATATTGTAAATGCCCAATACTCTCCCGAAGTTGAAAAAGGAATCTTGCAGATGTGTGAAGATCTTGTTTCGGGACGCTTGCAGATGCGTATTCACGCAACGAAAAATCTGCACGCCAAATTCTACTTATGCCTGCCACAAAACCATAGTGAACATAGTGATGGTTGGGTAATAATGGGATCTTCAAATATCTCTGATTCGGGCTTAGGTATTAAGCAACCGCCACAGTACGAACTCAATGTGGCAATGAAAGACTATGACGATGTCAAGTATTGTTCTGATGAGTTCTGGGCATTATGGAATGAGGCTATTCCTTTGACCGCAGAAGACATTGAAGAATACAAGAAGAAAACATACTTAGGCTATCAGCCTACGCCATACGAACTGTACATCAAAGTACTTATTGACACATTTGGCGACCAAGTGGAAGATGATTTCTCCATTCAGTTACCCGATGGTGTAAAGGATTTGAAGTATCAGAAAGATGCCGTCATTCAAGGCTATCAAATGTTGATGCAGCATAATGGATTATTCCTTGCCGATGTTGTAGGTCTTGGAAAGACAATGATTGCAACGATGATTGCCAAACGATTCGTAGAGGCTAACGGTAAGAATACCAATATCTTTGTTGTATATCCTCCTGCATTGGAAGACAACTGGCGAAATACATTCAAGTTGTTCGGCATCTACAAGAAAGCACAATTTATCACTAATGGTAGTTTATCAAAGGTTCTTGAAGGCAAAGATAACTATAAGGATAAAGAAGAGTTCGACCTGATTATTGTAGATGAAGCACACGGATTCCGTAGCGACAGTTCGGGCAAATACGATGAGTTGCAGAAGATATGTAAATCGCCATGTGTGAATATGGGTTTGTTGAGAAGTACACAAAAGAAAGTGATGCTACTCTCTGCAACACCACTCAACAACCGCCCCGATGATTTACAGAATCAGTTGTTGCTGTTCCAGAATAGCCAAAGCTGTACTATTGACGGTGTTCCTAACCTTAAAGGCTTCTTCTCCGAACACATCTTGGATTATAAACGATTGATGCGTGAGCGTGATCAGCGTGATGTTACTGCCGAAGTGGATAAAATCTATGAGCAGATACGCAGCAAAGTTATTGATAAAGTAACAGTACGTCGTACACGCAATAATATTCTCAACGATCCCGATTACAAAGCGGACATCAAGTCGCAGGGCATCATTTTCCCCAATATTCTGCCACCGAACGAATTGGAGTATGTAATGGACTCCGATACAAGTAATCGTTTCTATGAGACCCTGAAACAATTGACTGATGGCAAAACAGATGAGAATCCTGAGGGCAAGGGATTGACTTATGCCCGTTATCGTGCCATTGAGTTCCTGAAACCTGAATATCGTAGCAAGTACAAGAATGCTGTACACATCGGTCAAACTTTGGCTGCTATCTATCGTGTGCATATGGTAAAGCGTTTGGAGAGCAGTTTCTACGCCTTTAAGAAGTCGCTTCGTACACTCCTTCGTATCACAACAGATATGATTAAGATGTTCGATGAGGACAAAGTTATCATTGCTCCCGACTTGAAAGTGAAAGACCTTCAAGCAAAGAACATGGAACTTGACGAAATCATCGAGTATGCCATTGCAAAGGGATATGCTGCAGAGGATATACTCTTCTCTGCTGATGCATTTAGTCCTGATTTCCTTGAAATGCTCCACCATGACCGTGAGATATTGGAACAACTCAATGCTGATTGGGCAAAGGAGAATGATGATCCAAAGTTTGATAAGTTCCGTGAGAATCTTACCGATGTATTCTTTGATACTACCATCAATCCATCGGGCAAACTCGTGTTGTTCTCCGAAAGTGTGGATACACTGAACTATTTGTACGATAGACTTACAAATGAGATAGGTCGTACCGATGTGTTGATGGTAACAGCCGCAAACCGTAACCGTTTGGGGCAGACTATCAAAGAGAATTTCGATGCCAATTTTGAAAGTGACTCAATGAGGTATAATATCATTATTACCTCTGATGTGTTGGCGGAAGGTGTGAACTTGCATCGTTCCAATGTGATTGTCAATTATGATTCGCCATGGAACGCAACCCGATTGATGCAGCGTATAGGTCGTGTAAATCGTATCGGTTCTGTGGCTCCGAATATCTACAACTATATGTTCTACCCATCGCAACAGGGCGACAAGGAAATCCAACTATACAAGAACGCTCTTGTCAAGTTACAAGGCTTCCATTCTGCATTTGGCGAGGATGCTCAAATTTACTCAAAAGAGGAGATTGTGAAGGAGTTCCAGATGTTCGACAACAATGTAAAGGACAGTATCGACAAGAAGATTGCTCTTTTGCGTGAGGTGCGTGAACTCTACAATAGCGACCGCAAACTGTATCATAAAATCAAGTCTCTACCAATGAAGAGCCGTGTAATGCGTGATACGGGTAAGCATAGTGGAAAATCCGTCATCTTTGTCTCTTCCAATGTAAAGACCGAGTTCTATTTGGCAGCTCCAACAGGGGTTGAAATTATCGATTTCCTTGAAGCGGTAAAATACCTCAAAGCCAAACCCGAAGAGCAACCCGTACCATTCGCAAATGAGGAACAACATTACAAGCACGTCAATAGTGCATTGGATCAATATACCACCGAGTATATAGAGGCAGCCGATACATCATCTATCAATCGCACCGACCTTGACAAGACTTCACTTGAAGCCAATAAGTTCCTGCGTACAATCAAGCAGATAACAACCGATAGCGAACTAAAATCGCAATGCGATGTACTGATGGGATATATCAATGAGGGTATCTATGCCCAACTTCCTCGTTACTTGAAAGCTTTGTCTCGTGAGTATAAGAACGACCGTGCAAAAATGAAGCAGGACGAGTATAGCCTGCAAAACAAAATCTCGGAATTGCTTGGCGAATATCAGACAATGAACAAGGAGCAACGCCACGATGCACAAGATATTTCCAATCCACAGATCATTATTTCAGAGAGTTTCAAATAAACCACTCACCATAACCCAATATTACTATGGCAACCGTATATACACCCGATAGTTTGAGAAACCTGTTCCAATCATCATTCAACTTGGCACAATGGTATAGTTTCTTACAGCATTTCTTCAATGCTACAGAGTTGAAAAGTAATCCTGAGAGGATCATTGAGAACACTTCTGATGATGGTTATTATTTGGGTAACATTGACACCACCGATAGTTACCGTATCGGTTTGTTTCATTACAATATCCGTCAAGGCTCTGTTGCTAACAAGCGTGTCGGACTTCGTAATCTCGTAAAGTCATTCATTAATCCCACTTGGGGAGAATTTGATGCTGCATTGGTAGTGTTTGACAGTGGCGACCATTGGCGTTTGTCATTCATTTGTGATATTAAGGGTGAGGCAACCTCACCTAAGCGATACACCTATGTTTTCGGTAGTGATGATTTGCTATACCGTACACCTATTGAGCGATTCAACTTCTTAAAGAAGAAAGGTGTATCGTTTGAGAATCTGAAAACAGCATTCTCCGTTGAAGCTCTCTCTGATGAGTTCTTCGATAAGTACCGTGAGCAATATGCCGACTTTATCCAATATATTACAGGCAAGCGTTTCGTTAAGGTTGGTAGCAAATGGGAAGAAAAGGTACTTGGTGATCCTAACGCTGCATTAATGCAAGCATTTGACCACAACGAGAAGAAAATTCGCGACTATGTGAAGAAAATGATGGGACGAATCACATTCCTACACTTCTTGCAACGCAAAGGTTGGATGTGTGGTGACCTCAACTATATGCAGAATATGTTTAAGAAATCGGCATACAAGAACGATTATCTTGATTCTGTTCTTGAACCATTATTCTTTGGCATCTTGAACACTAAACCTGCCGAGCGTGAAGCACTATTTGCTGATTACGGTTGGGATAAGTCTTTGCTTGCAGAGTGGAAAGATATCCCATACCTGAATGGCGGATTGTTTGAGCGTGATGAAGAAGACGAACCCGAAAGTCGTTTCCCTGCCGATTATTTCAAACGCCTGTTCCAATTCTTCAGCGAATACAATTTTACCATTGACGAGAACGCCCCCAACGATGCCGAAGTGGGTGTCGATCCTGAAATGTTGGGTAAAATCTTTGAGAATCTGCTCGAAGATAACAAGGATAAAGGTGCGTTCTACACTCCAAAGGAAATTGTACGATATATGTGCCAGGAATCTCTTATTGCATACCTCGAAACCAATACAAGCGTAGCAAAAGATAAGATTTGCCAATTCGTATTTTCTCCCGAAGAAGGTGTCGCAGATATTCCAGAGAACAAGAAGCCGAAACTTCTCGCAGCACTTGAGGAGGTTAAGATTTGTGACCCAGCAATCGGTTCTGGAGCATTTCCCATGGGTTTGCTCAATGAACTTTTGCATTGTCGCGAGGTGTTGAGTGGAGAACAATACGACCGAGCAGAAATCAAGAAGAGCATTATCCAAAATAACATCTATGGTGTGGATATTGAGAAAGGGGCTGTTGATATTGCCCGTCTCCGCTTCTGGCTCTCTATCGTAGTTGATGAGGAAACACCATCGCCATTGCCTAACCTTGACTACAAAATTATGCAAGGCAATTCGCTTATTGAGAGTTTTATGGGTGTGGATTTGAGCAAACTCACTTACGAAAGGGAATGCAAGAAAGATACGGGAGAAATTTCACTATTCGATGATGAGAAGAACCGTTTACAAAAGACCGTATCACATCTGCTATCTTCGTACTACTCTTGCAGCGACCACGACAGAAAAGTGAAGTTGCAGCAAGAGATTTCAGACACCATCAACAAACAGTTGGAGGCACAGGCATACAATCCCTCTATTCTTGCCAAACTCAAAGAAATCAACCTTGCCGAGAATAATAAATTCTTTCTCTGGCACACATGGTTTAGCGATGTATTCAGTCGAGACGACAAGGAAGGCTTTGATATAGTCATTGGTAATCCACCGTATATAGGCGAAAAGGGACATAAAGAGATATTCCAACCTGTAAAAGC
>CANQSM010000158.1 GCA_947626525.1 uncultured Phocaeicola sp.
GCATTTATAGGAGTCTCGCAAGATTCTGCAGCCGTCATCTGCAGCCTTTAACTGAATATCCCTATTTAATGTCTTTAGTATTCCAAGATGATTCGCCGATGATAAAAAAATTCAATCATTATCTGAGTGATACGAGTGGAACAATCTTTTCGATAGGATATATAGAGCGACTTCTGACATTGATATTATGCTTGTTGGTATATAATAGACAAGATAAAAAGGATTCCTTTACTTTGGTTATTATTAATTCGTTTTTTGTATTCTACATACTTTTTGCATTATTTGGCTTTAATTATGTGTTTCGTGATCGTATTCCTTATCTGTTTGTTTATTCTTATTGGTTTCTTTATCCCTATCTTTTTGAATACTTTGGTAAGCGAAGAGCATCATATAAGTTAGTGTTCCTTATATTGTTTTTTGGTAAAATTTATCTAACTACAAGAATCTGCTCTGCTTACTATGAGACTGTATTGTTCCACAATACAACAAGAGAACAACGTGAGCATCTCAATAGCGTAATTTCTGATTGAATTTTATGAAACATATCTTATTCTTGTTCCCAATAGTGAAGAATCTTCCAACAGGCGGACTTAAGGTAGTGTATGACTATGCTAATCGATTGACGGAGGATGGTCATCAGGTAACGATCGCATACGCAGCGTATTTTGCTTCAACGAATCGCACTATCAGGCAAAAGTTGAAAGCTGTGGCAAAGTATATTTATGTAAAATGGAAACTGCGTCATAGTGGTTATACATGGCATGATAAAAAGCAGCAGGTTGTAGAGAAATTTGTATGGGAATTTAGCTACAGTTCTGTGCCTAAAGCCGACGCTTATGTAGCGACAGCTGTATGTACCGCACCGTATGTTAACCAATTTCCGGTAGAGGAGACGAAAAAATTTTATTTTATACAGGGTTACGAGTCTTTTATAGTTCCAAATGATGATTTTATAAAATGGACTTATCGGTTGCCCTTGCGGAAGATTGTCATTTCCAGATGGCTGTCGCATTTGATTACAGATGAAGGAGAGAATTGTGTGGTTGTGCCAAATGGTTTTGAATCAAGTGTTTATAAATTAACTATTCCCATAGAGAAAAAAAATAAGTATTTGGCATCAATGCTTTATCATATTAATGAAAGTAAAGATATAGGTGTGGGAATGAAAGCTGTCGCATTAGCTAGAAAGCGAATTCCGCAATTGCGGTTATTAATGTTCGGAGCTTATCCCCAACCGGAGAACCTTCCAGCATGGATTACATATTATAAAGAACCGAGTTTGAACCAGCATTTGGAGATTAATAATCAAGCAGCTGTATACATCGGGTGTAGTAAAATTGAGGGATGGGGATTGACTGTTGGTGAAGCTATGATGTGTGGCCAAGCTGTAGCTTGTACGGATAATGACGGATATAAAGAAATGGCTGTGAATGGGGTGAATGCGCTTATATCACCAATTGGAGATGTAGAAGCATTGGCCGAAAACATTGTGAAATTGATAAATAATGACCGCCTGCGTTATGATTTGGCTAAGAAAGGCATGGAAACTATTAAAGCTTTTGATTTTGAAAAATCGTATAGAAAATTTTGTGAAGTGATAATGAATTGATTGAAGATACAGGCTATGAAAATCAGTATTATAACTGTCAATTATAATAATATTTCGGGGTTGAAACGCACATTGGAGAGCATTGATGGGCAGACATTCAAAGAGTATGAATTTGTAATTGTTGATGGAGGCAGTAAAGATGGCAGTAGAGAGGTGATAGAACAATATGCTGAGGAGCATCCTGCGACAGTATGGGTCTCGGAATCAGATAAAGGTATCTATAACGCTATGAATAAGGGTGTGGAGATGGCGACGGGCGATTATTGTATTTTTATGAATTCCGGAGATTGCTTTTACTTTAAGGATTCCTTGCAGCAATGTTCGGTTTATCTGGATGGACAGTATGATATTGTCTCTGGTGCTGTGATGACAGACCGATTCTCGAAGAGAGCTCCGCGTGAAGATGAATTGTCGTTAGCTTTTTTTATTAAAGACAATATGAATCATCAAAGTACTTTCATCTGTCGGAGTTTACTGAAAGATTATCCATATAATGAAGAACGTCGTATCGTGGGTGACCATGAGTTTTTCTTCCAAACATTATTGCTAAACAATGTTACGTATTTGGATATTCCTCTTTGTATAAGTTATTGTGAAGAAGCTGGTGAAAGTGGCGATTTGGAACAGTCTATCAATGAGAGGTTGATAGCGATTAAAGCATTGTTGCCTCCAAGAATGATTGATGATGTAGACTTTATACAGAAATTTCATAATCCAATTACGATGTGGGTAGGTCGATTGTTCTATAAAAAATCCTTACGAAAACTGTTTTATAAATACAATCAGATAAGGAAGCGATTTACACGATAAAAAATAAGAATTAGTGTCATGTCTCATTTGAATTTTAAATTAAGCAGCTCATTGAGTATGTCAAGTTTGTTGTATGTTTAATTTGTCAGAAAAGGAATCGAATATGAAGGAACGCATACATGTATTTGATATATGTGGCACATTATACAACTCTAATACAACATTTGACTTTTTAGAATATTTTTTCAAGACAAATAAGAGTTATTGTTTTTATAATAAAATAAGGAAATCATTTTTATGGTGTGCAATAAACCATATTCTGAGAAAATGTTGTCATAAGGATATGACGCGTATGATAGCACTGCACTACTTACGTGGATATTCCAGAGAGGAGTTGTTGGCCGCGGCACAAGTGTTCTATAAATCTTTTCTTGTAAACCATCAAAATAATGCAGTTTTAGATCAACTACATTATTTGCAACATATGCCGGAAGAAAAAATTGTAATAGTATCGGCTACGCTTGATTTTATTGCGGAAGTTATAGCGGAACAACTTTCTTGTACTGTTTGGTATAGTTCAAAATTACAATATCAATCTGGTATTTGTCAAGGTTTTTTAATTTGCGACCTGTTGGAGAATAAGGTTGAAAAAATATTTAATGATACTCAGATACGTATCGAAAGTGTATATACGGATGATATTTCAGACGTGGCGTTATTGAATATAGCTCAAACTCAAAATGTGATAGTTTATCCTAAAACTCGAAATAAATGGGAAAAAGTCATAGAGAAAAAGATATGGGATGTAAATATTATAGAATGCTGATGTTTTATGTTCCAATCATGTATGCTCTCGAAACACGATTTTTGAGAAGAAGCAAATGGGGGATATTTATTTGGGCGACAGAATATCTTTTCCCTGTGATTATAACTTTGTTTCTTATTGCTGGAATGGAGATATGTAATATTGAGGTGAATTTCTTTTTAGCGGTTATGGGAGTTTACAATTTTTATGAGATTGGTTATATTCAAAATGATTGTGAAACAGTAAAAAAAGAGGTGAATCCAACACTGAGGGTCAGTTCTGCGGAGTTAGTATTTTATGAAAAGGCAAAGTTTAAAATATATGGAATAAGATTAATTCTTGGTGTTGTTTTTTCTTTGTTTTTTTTAATTGATGGAGTATCATGGATTATACTTTTGTTTTTCTGGCTGATTATTCCATTCTATATGCTATATAATAATCTTCGTGGAAGAATTAATTTATATTTGATTTTACCTTTGGCTATATATAGGTATTGTATGCCTGTTTCTCTTGTTGTATATAATTATGATGTTGTATTTTGGTATAGTTGGATAATGTTAGTTGTAGCGTATCCTTTTCTAAAATTTCTGGAAATTAGTGCAGGAGGTAAATCATTGCCTCAAGAGAAATGGACGATTTTCTTTTTAAAAAAATATGATGATAGATTCGTCTTTAGAGTAAAATATTATTTTCTTATTACTATCTGTGTCCTATTTTTTTGTCTATTGAATAAAGAGACGCCATTTCTTTGGTATATTCCTTTATATTATTTTATTCTGAGATTACTCCAATTGAAGATGCCTAAATTAGGCCCAAGATAAAAATATAGTGTAAATATAATTAGAGGAATAATTATATTTATTTTGAATTAAAATATAGATAATGATTACAGTTTCAATCGTCACGTACAAGACGGATCTTGACGAACTGAAACAGTAAACAATAGCTCATGTCGTTTAACTGTAGTTTCTAGAAATGAAAGATTTGATGGAATTATAGAACATGGCAAAAATGGCTTCTTATGCAAAACAGGAGACGCTAATGGACTTCGCGTTTTGTTTGAAGAAATAAATGCTATGCATGTGGATTCAAGAAACAGAATGGCAAATATGGCCATCGAGACAGCCAAATCAATGACCGAGATTTAATGGCCGAGAAATTTCTCAATGATGTGCTGGATTTGCTTGGGCTGGACAATTCTCTAAAGATGAAAAAATAGGACTCATAATAAAAAACACTTTTAGATGATAAAATTTTCAGTATTGCTGTCTGTTTACAAAAAAGAAAATCCCGAATACTTGCGTGAGAGTCTTTCTTCTATTTTTTCGCAAACACTGCAAGCGGATGAAATAGTATTAGTAGAAGACGGTTCTCTAACTCCTGCCTTAGATTGTGTAATTTCAGAGTTTTCTAACCGTTGCAAAAACTTGAAATTAGTGAAACTGCCAATAAATGGAGGGTTGGGGCGTGCGTTGAATGAAGGGATGAAAGAGTGCTCTTATGACTATATTGTCCGTATGGATACGGATGATATATGTTTTCCCAATCGGTTTGAACGACAAATAGACTTTATTTCCAAGCATCCGGAAGTGGATGTATTGGGATGTTGGACCCAAGAATTTATGACAGATAAAGAGGGAAATAAAGTGATGTTATCCTTGAAGAAGTTCCCTCATAATGTATGGGACAATTTCAACTATTGTACAAAACGCTGTCCTGTCGAACATCCGGCAGTAGTATTGAAAAAATCGACTGTACTTGCGGCAGGAGGTTATCAACACTGCTATCTGTTTGAAGATTATCATCTATGGGCACGGATGTTCGTCAGAGGGGCAATTTTTTATAACTTACAAGAACCTTTGTTATATTTTCGCACATCGGATGTTGCCATGAAACGAAGAGGAGGATGGAAATATGCGTTAAGCGAGGTGTTGGCGTTGAATGAATTTCATCGGATTGGCTTTTTGAGTAGAAATCAACAGATTTATGCAATGGTAACCCGTTTTCCTGTCCGGATTATGCCGAATAGGGTTAGGAAAATGATATATAATGCGTTTCTAAGAAAATAAGTTTGTTTCGGCAAGAGTCTCAAAGATAAAAGTGCAATAATATAATAAGGAGTGAAGATTGCGTATGTTCCATGTTTTATTTCCTGTATGCTATGTGCAAACAAAAGGCG
>CANQSM010000159.1 GCA_947626525.1 uncultured Phocaeicola sp.
TGCACATCAGCGAACTTTGCATAGAATTTTGTGTCATTATACGGCATTTTGGTATCAGGTACAGCGGCATTATATGACTTGATGTATATGAATGGCTTTTCCTGTAGCAGGTAATTTGTGTTAGGTTCCATTGTGGTAACTACATTTTCCCTGTCATTTAACCTATATGGAACCGGAAATGAAGCGTTACAGTTCACTATCTTCATTACATTCTCATCCGCTGAAATGACCGCCAGAGCATCACCGTTAATAACATTCACTTCATACCTTAATGATATTGACTTGTCCATGAAGTCTGCTGGTTCTAATTCAATGAATCCTGCAAATGGTAAGTATATCTGCATATCCGTGTTCTTATAATCCATGATATTCTGGTGACGGCCTGTTATGGCTATTGTACCCATATCCAGCTTTATAATATCGGTCCCAATTACAGGACACGGAATGGTAGTGTTGTACGGACCTAAACAGATATTTTCTGTTATTCTGGTGTTAATCTTGAAATACATTTTACGTAATGATATGGCATATTTTACTGTATCAATGTATTCATCATTAACAACTGTCAAATGGGCATGTTCCACGTCAACGGTAGTGCTTTTTGGAACAGCAAACCGGACTTTTGATAATGCTACCAGAATTTCTTTGTCTGGTTTATATACAGCTATCAGACCGTATTTATCTGTTACGTCAGTCTTTTCTACAGCTTCCGCACTGACTGTATAAATTTCATTGTCTGAGTTAAACGTCAGCGTTACCGTATATTCCGATTCAGATACCCGGTTAAATTCCTGGTCGAAATACCGCCATTCCCACGGTAAGGAAGATTCATCATAAGCATAATAACTTATTTTTGGTGCTACATGAAATTCACAGTTATCATTTGCCTTAACAGTTATTGTGTGTTCTGTAAGGGTATACAGGCCGTCAGGAAAATCAGAAGTACACTGGATAATGTTATTCTTAATTCTTGCATACTTCCGTTCATATTCATATGTTACTGTACAATACATGTCATCTGTAGCGGCATAATAAAACTGTAAGTTAGTATCAAGCACCCACGTGTCAGAATCTTCCGATCTGGTAAAAGGTTCACTGTCAGCACCCATACCGGAACCGGAATACCTGTATACCAGTTTAGGCAGCCGGCCGTCATCTACAATTCCATATAGTTCTGAAGGATGCAGTTCAATATGAAGTGGTGTATTCAATGGATATTCAGCAGTGCTTATGTTACAACTTCCATTTGTTATATTTACCCTGATTTCTATTGTAGTATTTGCCACGATCTCACCCCCTCATTGTTACCAGAACGAAATCACCATTACTGAAATTGAATCCATTTTCAAATTCATGCTTTGACAGTGTATATCTGGATTCAGCTTCATAGTCACCTGAATACGGATTAAATTCCCTGTTGCGTGTAATAAGCCCTGATGAAGCTAAAATATCTTCACGGTACGTCATGAGAACATCAACGTGCATGTGAAGCCTGTATATACCGTTAGGAGATATTATCATATTTTCAATGTAATAATATCTTTGAAGTTCTTCCACATAACAGTAATTATATTTATTAACATCTATTCCAGCTAAATCTATTACAGGATTCAACACATCAACTACAGTTCTGCTTTGCCCCTTGAAAGTCTTTTCATTTGTCAATGTTTTCATAATGTCATTATTTTCAGAACTGTTTTTATAAAGTTTTAAAGTATATAAGTACATATCTTCACCCCTTATATCATCCTGTTGCGACGTCGCAACAGATTGCCTTATATTAAAATGTGGCGGCATAGTGTCAGCTACACCGCCACATTCCCATTTATAAAGTAGAAGTGTTATAAAAATGGGCTGTGATTATTCCGCTGGAGCATCCTTCACAAAGAACACAACAAAGTTTTCATTCAGGTCATTGAAGTATCCAGCATCAAACTTATAAAAGTTGTTGAAAAATTCCGCTTTCGCATTATATTGTGTGGTTACTCTGCGGTCAAGGTTCGATACTCCCAGCGCGTCACGGTCGAACATTACCGCAAGGATACCGGAACAGGATACATCTGTACCGGATGATGTTTTAACATTGATAGCAGACACACTTCCAAAATCGTATGCTTTGCCGCTTCCCTGCCAGTACGGGATTGTTTCAGCGTTCGGAAGGGCAACATAATTCTCATGGAATGTATCGGACTGTAAATAACTTCCTGAAGCCGCCTTGAAATCTGTCAGCATTACCACATGGAGCATGTCAGCAGACGTGAAGCGATCTTTACCGCCAGCATTGAACAGCGTTGACATTTTACTCATACGGTCAATGTAAAGTGACATCTGCATAGATGCAAACCGGATAAAGGCCGGATCAGTAAGGCACTGTTCTGCTTTCAGTGTGGTGCTGAACTTATCATTGTACAGCTTCAGAAGGTTAACGGCCTTAATACCGGACTTACTTCCGAAATCGGCAAGCGTGACGGACTTTCCGGGTGTACCATAATCGGAAATCAGGGTTTCAGCAATCATGTTGTTAATGGTTCTCATGATAAGAGAATCAACTTTCACAGTCATAGACTTATCAACAGCATTATACAGCATGGACATGAAGCCGTTTAACTGTGACGCACTGGAAAAGCTGTCCTTTACCTGACGTTCTGTAAATGACATAGGAACTTCAAACGTCACCCGGCTGTTGAAAAACTTTGCAGATACAGACGGTTTATAGAATACGTTCGGACTGTAATCCTTGCCATTTTCCAGTTCCCACGTGTCATTTTCTGTAGCATCCGGCAAGTCAGCAGAAATCTTTTCAAGGATGCTTCCATATTCCCATGAATCCATCATGACAGATGGAACATTACCTGAATACGGCCTGCTGACAAAAATAACCTTGCCTATATGGTTTACCAATGACTTAACATAATTGTCAATAGCGTTAGCATTGAAAACTTCCGTTCCAATATCAACGACATTTGATAAATCTTCTTTCACAAGGTCAGTCTTTCCGATCACTTCCCCTGTTACACTGTTCATAATTTCATAAATCTGTTTAACTTCCATTATTCTTTCCTCCATCAATAAATAGGCATTGCAATGTAATTCTTCACATCATCAAGTATTCGTGCTACAAAACGATTTTTAATACGCATGTCAATCTCTGAATTTATCAGGTCAACAGGCTTGTAACTGGTGCTGTTAGAAGTTCTGGTTAATGTTCGTGTAGTGTTATTCTTTGTCTTTCCTGAAGCTGTTGTATCGCTGGTACTCTTACCATCTGATATAAAATTATCCGGTAATATATCGGATGTTGATACATCATCCTGCTTCACTTCTTTGTTAATATCACTGTTTTCACCCTCGGAAGCTATATTTTCAGTTTCCGTATACTGTGAAGCCGACAATGGATTATATTCCATTGTAAGCGTTGTAAATACCCTGTCCCATGAATCTTTATATTCAGCCAGTATAAGTGATGCAAGACGCTGTAAAAGTTCATCCGAAAAGCCTGCAGCACCATCCAGAATCATTTCAATAACAGGGGTAATACAGCGTCTTCCGCAGTTCGCCAGTAACCGCAAGTCCATGTCATCATTAAAGGAATAACCGCCAGCTTCAGAAATGACAGACATTATTCCTTTGCTGATAGGAAACACGTCCTTAACTCTTGTTTCTGTCATCTTCTTCACCATCCTTTACTGAATCCTGTTCATGATCTGTCTGTGAAGGTTCATCATCCGTTCTGTCGGTTTCTTCCCGTTCCTGATGTTCCTGATATTCTGCTCGTTCAGGTTCCGTTTCATGTTCAGGATTGCTTTCTGGTTCCTGTCCGGTTCCGGAAGATTCAACCGTTCCTTCATCATCTGCACGTGATTCTGTAGAATCTGGTTCAGTCTGTCGGTCATCCAATTCACCCCCTTCCAATTTAATCAATGGCTTTTCAGTATTCTGTAAGCCCTTGTGACTTTCCAGTGTTATTTCTGGTTCCCCTTCTTCCATGTGTTCAGCTATGGATTCAGATATAGCAATCTGCTTTTCATTTTCTTCATGTGTAACTTTCCATGCTGAAGCAAAGTCTATTGATATATCAGTACCATATTTTTCATTGATTTTTTCAATAGCTGACTGTCTTTCCTTAATCATATTATCAACAAGGGGTAACAGAAAGTCATCATTCATATCAACTTCACTGCTATTCAGTGCAGTTTTCTTCATGTTATAATTCGCATTTAATCCGATCTCATTGAAACAAGATGCCTTCAAATACTGTTCCATGTCAATAAATTGTGTTAAATAATTTTGTGTATTTGCTACGCTGTGAACACGGATGCCTTCAAAGAAAGCACTCTCACCTATAGCAGATATTTTACCCTGTTCAATATCCTTTATAAACTTTTCTGCACCCGATTGTGTACGGTCATCTGATGCAGAAATCATACATACCATACGCAAAATAATATCCACGGTATGAATAGTTATCGTATTTTCAGCTAACAGGGCACCATATTTATTAAATATGGGTAACAGACCTATACGTAAAGCATCATTGTTTACCAGTACACCATCATTTTCAAGATTAAATGTCCTGCTGATATTAAGTGCTGTATTTGCTACATTGATTTCAGTATAATCTTCATACACATCTGGAAGCCCTGACAAGGAACCATGCAGTGCATATAACTTACCATCTATTTCAGTGATAAAAACATATCCCTTTGTCTGTAGCATCATTTCAAGTTTGGCTGCTGGTATGGTATCTGGTAATCCTTCATAGGTGAATATAGATTGTGTACGTGCCAGCATGTACTTGATATAATGATTTATCACAACATCCTTATTCAATACATATTCATTTGCCTTGTCAAACTGTATGAAATTCTTTGCCATGTCCTCACCACCTTCATAATGAATTGAATACCATTATATCAGAAAGAAAAAGAATTGTAAATATCAGGCCATTCAAAACTTTGTGCAATTTGCACAAATATTATTTTTGTTAAAATTGCACAAAGAAAACACAGTGATTGATAGTGTTGTGCAATTTGCACAAAAATAAACTTTGTTAAAAGTGCATAAATATTTCAGTTATTTTTGTGAATTATTACGATATTGACAGGTCTTATGTGCTATCATGTGTTGTCATTGTGCATAAAATATTTCTTTATTTTTGTGAATGTTTCACAAATGTAATCACCTGTACATTCTGCCAAACCACCCTACCACCCATATCTTTTGTGAAAACTGCACAGAACATTTGTTCGGTGAGGGGTGACTAACTCTGGGAGGGTGGCCGG
>CANQSM010000160.1 GCA_947626525.1 uncultured Phocaeicola sp.
AAGGATTTTTACAAATATAATCTATTAATAATTAGATGTTTAACAATAGACTTTTTATTTTTGTCATCTACTAAAAACTTGGTTATAATTTGTATGCCGTCCACGAACAATCTCTCAAAGAGCTTCTTGCCGGTGTATCCCTTATCGCCGACAAGCTTCCCATATATAAATTCCACAAAGGATTTGTATTCAAGAGGCTTACGATCATTGACATCACCGGGAGTAATCATAAAATTCAGGAGTTCTCCGCGTTCGTTGCATACGAGATGTAATTTAAACCCGAAAAACCAACCCATGGAGCATTTACCTTTTTGTGGTATTCCTTGGAACGTCTTATGAACATGGATTATCCGTCTTTTTACATACCCGTAAAGGTGTACTGTCAACAAAACTGATGCCTGTACATTTGCCCAAAAGGGCTTTCTTGATGAACAGGGCTAGCGGAATTGCCACTTCTTTTTCCAATTCTACAAAACGGTTGTAGAAGACGCTTTGGGAAAGAGATGGCGCATATGTCTGCATACCTTTTCCTGATAGAAATGCTTCAGACAACGGTAGCCTGAATCATGAAAAAGTATCATGATGAGCATGATTTCTGCCTTTGACAGGGTTGAAACACGGTGATATTTACGCTTTGCAGCAGATTAAACGTGTATTTTGTCATCATGGCATCGAAAAATTTGCAGATATCATCTGCCATACAATATAATTCTATAACTTTGCTTCCGGTAATCATAGCGATTGTTGTTTGTAAATATCTATAAATCAGCACTATAAAGTTGTAACAATTCTCGCTAATCACCAAATCCATAAGAACTTAAAATTCCTCGAACTCACGTTAATCTATAGGCTGAAAAAGGGATATTCCTTGTAAATTTATTAATTTTGCTGCCAATAACTGATAATAAAATAGAAGAGAACATTATGGTGAAAATAACTAAAGAGGCGGCATTGCTATATCATTCACAAGGCAAACCCGGTAAAATAGAGGTGGTCCCTACCAAACCATATAGTACGCAAACAGATTTATCATTGGCTTATTCTCCCGGAGTGGCAGAACCTTGTCTGGAAATAGAAAAGAATCCTCAAACAGCGTATGATTATACGGCCAAAGGCAATTTGGTTGCTGTCATTTCAAATGGAACCGCTGTTTTGGGATTGGGAGATATTGGTGCTCTAAGCGGTAAACCTGTGATGGAAGGTAAGGGCTTGCTGTTTAAGATTTATGCAGGCATTGATGTTTTCGATATAGAAGTGAACGAAAAAGACCCGGAAAAATTTATAGAAGCGGTGAAAGCGATAGCACCGACTTTTGGAGGAATTAATCTGGAAGATATCAAAGCTCCGGAATGTTTTGAGATTGAACAACGGTTGAAGGCAGAACTGGATATTCCGGTCATGCATGATGATCAGCATGGTACGGCCATTATTTCTTCGGCCGGACTGTTGAATGCGTTGGAAGTGGCCGGAAAGAAGATAGAAGAAGTCAGAATAGTGGTTAATGGAGCAGGAGCATCGGCTACTTCTTGTACCAAATTGTATGTTGCATTGGGGGCTCGAAAAGAAAACATCTTGATGCTGGACAGTAAAGGAGTTATCACTTTGGACAGACCTGATTTGACTGAAAACAAGAGGTTCTTTGCAACAGATCGTAGAGATGTGCATACATTGGCTGAAGCCATAAAAGGAGCCGATGTCTTTTTGGGATTGTCTAAGGGAAATGTGCTGACGCAGGAGATGATTCGCAGTATGGCGGACAAACCGATTGTTTTTGCACTGGCAAATCCTGTACCCGAAATTTCGTATGAGGATGCAATGGCTTCTCGTCCAGATGTGCTGATGTCAACGGGGCGTTCGGATTATCCAAATCAAATAAATAATGTAATAGGCTTCCCTTATATTTTCAGGGGAGCACTGGATACTCAGGCTAAAGCTATTAATGAAGAGATGAAATTAGCTGCGGTACGGGCTATTGCGAATTTGGCCAAACAGCCGGTTCCCGATGTAGTAAATGAGGCTTACCATGTAAATAACTTTACTTTCGGACCGGATTATTTTATTCCGAAGCCGGTAGATCCTCGTCTGATTACGGAAGTTTCTACCGCTGTGGCCAAGGCGGCGATAGAGTCTGGGGTAGCTCGGAAAGTTATTACAGATTGGGAGGCTTACAAGAATCATTTGCGCGAATTGATGGGTCAGGAGAATAAATTGACTCGTCAGCTGTATGAAACAGCTCGTCGTGATCCTCAGCGTGTGGTTTTTGCAGAAGGCATTCATCCGAATATGCTGAAAGCTGCGGTGGAAGCTAAAGCGGAAGGAATTTGTCATCCTATTCTTTTGGGGAATGAAGAGCGCATTCAAAAATTAGCTAAAGAGCTTGATTTGAGTCTGGAGGGTATTGAAATTGTAAACTTGCGTCATGATAGAGAGTCGGAACGACGTGAACGCTATGCTCATATCCTTGCTGAAAAACGTGCTCGAGAGGGAGCGAACTTTCAGGAAGCGAATGATAAAATGTTTGAGCGCAATTATTTTGGAATGATGATGGTGGAGACTGGTGAGGCGGATGCCTTCATAACCGGATTATATACCAAGTATTCCAATACCATTAAAGTGGCGAAGGAGGTAATTGGTATTCGTGAGGGATTTAAACATTTCGGAACGATGCATATTCTCAATTCGAAGAAAGGTACTTATTTTGTGGCGGACACGTTAATCAACCGGCACCCTGATACCAGTACATTGATTGATATCGCCCGTTTGTCTTGTGACACGGTGAAGTTTTTCAATCATACTCCGGTTATGGCTATGCTGTCTTATTCTAACTTCGGTTCGGATACGGAAGGCAGTCCGGCCACAGTGCATGTTGCGGTAGACTATATGCAGAAAGAATATCCGCATTTGGCTATTGACGGGGAAATGCAGGTAAATTTTGCCATGGATAAGAAATTGCGTGATGAGAAGTATCCTTTTACTCGCTTGAAAGGGTTGGATGTCAATACGTTGATATTCCCGAATTTAAGTTCTGCGAATTCCGGATATAAATTAATTCAGGTCATGAGCGAAACTGAAGTGATAGGCCCGATACAGATGGGACTAAATAAGCCTATTCATTTTACGGATATAGAGAGTTCTGTTCGGGATATTGTAAATATTACAGCTATAGCGGTCATTGATGCTATTGTGGATAAAAAGAAAAGCTGTGGAAAAGGAGCTGTCTGATAGTTTGTTGTGGAAAGTATAGAAAAGAGGAGTGAAGGGATTAGTTGATTTGTATGATATAAAATTCATAAATCGGCTAATTGTTTCACTCCCTTTTTTGTAATGTGATATGTTTGATTAAGAAAAATGGAATATAATTATGAGAAAACCATTATCTAAATCACAAGCTGTTTGCTTGTTTTTATTGTGGATTATCCTTTGTTTTATGGTATTGATTTCTACTGAACATATTGATGGTCCTCTTATTCTGTCTATACTCGTATCCGGTGCATTGGTGTGGATTCCGTTGCGGAAGGTGTTTAGAAAGAATAAATAATTGCATTTTATTCATTTCGTTCTGTTTATGCGTTCAATTTGATGTTTTTTTATTGATTTTATTTGAATATTGTTTTGAAAGTAAATTATTTTATGTATTTTTGCCACGTTATTTTGAAAATAAACTTGAAACAATTAATAAAAGAAGTCTATTATGAATGCAGCGAAAGTTTTAGAGGATCTGAAAAGGAGATTCCCCAATGAGCCTGAATACCATCAGGCAGTAGAAGAAGTTCTTGGTACGATAGAGGAAGAATACAACAAACATCCGGAGTTTGATAAGGTTAATCTGATTGAACGCTTGTGTATTCCTGACCGTATTTATCAATTTCGGGTAACGTGGGTAGATGATAAAGGTAATGTGCAGACCAATATGGGATATCGCATACAGCATAATAATGCGATTGGACCGTATAAAGGTGGAGTTCGTTTTCATGCATCCGTTAATTTGAGTATCTTGAAATTCTTGGCTTTTGAGCAAACATTTAAAAATTCTTTGACTACTCTGCCTATGGGTGGGGGTAAAGGAGGATCTGATTTTTCACCAAGAGGCAAGTCTAATGCCGAAGTGATGCGTTTTTGTCAAGCTTTCATGTTGGAGTTGTGGCGTCATATTGGTCCTGAGACCGATGTGCCGGCTGGTGACATAGGTGTAGGTGGACGGGAAGTAGGTTTCATGTTTGGTATGTACAAGAAATTATCTCATGAATTTACAGGTACTTTCACCGGGAAAAGTTTGGAATTTGGTGGTTCTCTGATTCGTCCTGAAGCTACCGGTTATGGAAATATCTATTTTTTGATGGAAATGTTGAAAACGAAAGGTACTGATTTGAAAGGCAAGATCTGTCTGATTTCTGGTTCGGGTAACGTGGCGCAATATACGGCAGAGAAGGTAATTGAATTAGGGGGTAAAGTGGTAACCATGTCTGATTCGGATGGCTATGTATATGATCCGGATGGTATCGATCGTGAGAAATTGGATTATATCATGGAGCTGAAGAACCTTTACCGTGGACGTATTCGCGAATATGCCGAGAAATATGGTTGCAAATATGTTCCAGGTGAAAAACCTTGGAGTGAGAAAGCGGATATCGTATTACCTTCGGCTACTCAGAATGAATTGAATGGTGACCATGCCCGCCAGTTGGTGGCGAATGGTGTAATGGCTGTTTCAGAGGGAGCGAACATGCCTTCCACTCCAGAAGCAATCCGTGTGTTTCAGGAAGCTAAAATATTGTATGCTCCAGGCAAAGCTGCCAATGCTGGTGGCGTTTCCGTGTCTGGTTTGGAAATGACCCAGAACTCCGTTAAGTTGGGTTGGTCTTCCGAAGAAGTAGATGCGAAATTGAAGAGCATTATGAAGAATATTCACGAAGCATGTGTGAAATATGGTACAGAGCCGGATGGTTATGTCAACTATGTGAAAGGGGCGAATGTAGCTGGATTTATGAAAGTAGCTAAAGCTATGATGGCACAAGGTATTGTATAAAGAAGATTTTTATCGTTAGAATCTTCTACCAGAAGTTTTTTGTTTGAGCCTGTTTGAATTTCGGACAGGCTTTTTTGACCTATTGCAAAAATATCTTTATGCCGCTTTTTTGTTTATAAATGCAAGGTCTGTATATACACAAATCGACTCCTCATTTGTGTACAAATCCATTTAGTAGATGACAAAAATTAAAAGTCTATTGTTAAACATCTAATTATTAATAGATTATATTTGTAAAAATTCCT
>CANQSM010000161.1 GCA_947626525.1 uncultured Phocaeicola sp.
ATGGAACTGAACGAACCGCACGCATAACGGACATGGGAAATCCCGTAACGGACCAGCGTGGAGGATATCTGCTCCACCAGCTCGATGCGGTGGACCACGATCCAAACAGGACGGGACTCCGACCGGACATAGTCGCGGACAACGGAGACCAGAAGGTGCGTCTTCCCCGTGCCCGTGGGCATCTGAACCATCACGGAGCGGACCTCTCTCCAGGAGGCATACAGACGGTCCTTCATCTCAACCTGGTAGTCGAATAGAAAACTGTCGTCACGGTGTGTCATTGGAAATATTTCTCCCGCAATACGTACCAAACAAACAGCGTATTGCCAATAATATACCTGCGCCACATACGGCGAGGCTCCTTCCATAAACGGTATAGCCACTCCAATGAATGGCGTTGCCACCACCGAGGTGCCCGCTTCACGGTGCCGGCATAAAAGTCGAACACCGCCCCTATCGTACCGCAGTGGCAATGAATCTCCAACTCATCCCAATGCGCGTAAACCCACTTCTCCTGTTTGGGAGCCGTCATGCCAATCCATAGCAAGTCGGGGTCAGACCGATTGACAGCCTCAATCATCGCCCGGCTCTCCTCCTCCGAAAACTCCGACTTATACGGAGGGGAATAGGTCCGCACCCTGACATGCGGATATTCCACAGCCGCCCGCCGACGAATCAGCTCCAGCACCGCAGGACTACTGCCCAGGAAAAAGCATGTGCCTCCACGCTCCTCCAGACGATTCATCTCAAAATCGAACAAATCATAGCCCGCACAACGTTCCCGAGGCCGGGACTTCGCCTTCAGCCAACGGCAAGCCTTCACGATACTCGCCCCATCGGGAATCAGCACATCGCCTTTCAACAGAGCCTCGGCAAAAAGCGCATCCTTCCGGGCCGTATTATATGAATGAGCATTGATGGTGTTTATCAGCAACTTGCCGGAAGGCAACACCGAAAGAGTCTCCTTGCCTTCAAAGATGTTTAATGTTTTCAGCCTTAACATAATAAGTAGAATGATTGTCTTTGTGGCAAAAACACTATTTTAATACCATAGCAGATGGAAGTTTAGTATCTAAACTAAGTGATTGTATAAGAACGGTTAACACATAGGCCTGATAGTAAATACCCAGTTTGTTTTTATGTTTCTATTAAATATTGAAGTAAAGTGTTTATGTTGGATATCTTCTTTTGAGGCACTATTGGAGAGAACTTCCTTAACTTAAATCAATGCCCTTTGATTGGCATTTTTTGATAAAGTCTAAATAATCTTTTCGATGATAATACTTTATTAATGGGAAATATAGAAAATCAGGTAATTTACGTTTCAGAATATATCCCCATTTCACTAATGTCTTTTTTGCAAATGGCATTTCATAGTTTGCATATTTCACAGGTTTTTTCCAATCTCCATATGTGAATTCTAAATATTCCTCATAGTCTGATGGTATTTGCAATTCGAGTCCTTTAAAATTCCACGGGAGGACATTTTGAATGTATTTTTCCAATAAAAAGTCTCGTCCGCCAGAATGTCTGATTTTAGGGCTTATCGATTTCAACACATAGAAATCGATATATTCTCCATTTCTTCTGATTGAATATAGTCCGCGTCGTTCGTAACGTATCAAATCAAAACCTTTGTCTTTGAAATCCCACAATGTATCCCTAAATTGTTTTTCTTCTTCTTTTAGGATATACAAATCTACATCCTCGTCCCATGTTATAAAATCATTGTCTCGGATTATGCCCAATAACGTACCGAATATAGGGCCGAATTTAATTCCGGCTTTGGACAAGATACGTTTCACCTCACATAAATTCTCAAATGCTATATTTTTATCTATTTGTTTGATGCCAACAAATAGGTTTTCTTGTGAAAACTTATAATAACCTTGTGATGTCTGAATTCTGTCCATGATTACATCTTATTATTATGTTGTATTTGTTGTTTCAGCAAGGATGATGAAATACCTTCTGTCCGTGGTAAGGTAATGACTTCTTTGCCGTGTTCCATACACCATTTGACAGCCCGTTGGAATGCTTCATGGTTTTGATCCGGTCCTTTTGCAAAAGCGTCAAAATCAATCCTACAGACAATCTCATCCACAGCACTATATGGAATCACTTCATCTACGTATCGAATCGATTTAACCATATACATTCTTATTTCTGTGGAATTTACAGTCTCGGCATTTGGCTTGAATTTTAGGATATAATCAGACTCCTGCACTGCTACTATTAAATAATCGCCTAATTTTTTTGCCCTTCTAAACAATTCTACATGGCCGTAATGTAGCAAGTCATATACACCTACAGTGAGTATTTTTTTCATTATTTATTGTTTTAACAATTTATTCAAATACAAATAAATGGAATGAGGTATCAAATTGCGGATTCGTCTCTTGAAAGAGTACATTTTGCGATGGTATGCTTTGTCGAAAGCACAATGGGGCACTACGTATGTAGGATGTGTCAATGGAAAGGTTAAGTCTTCTGCTATAGCCACTAATTTGTTTTTACTCTTCGTATGTGTGGCATTCTCTCCAAAACCTATGTTTGAAACCAAATTCTTTGAGGGGAAAATACAAAGTTGGTTTTGTGCGGCCAATGAAAAATACCATTGCCAATCCCATGCACTGACCATTCCACAGTCAATCTTAAATAGTTTGTATAAACATTCCCTCCTATCAGAACCTTTATATCCCATCTTAAAAATGATGTCATCAGCTTGTGGTGTCTTCCTCCATTTCATTTCATAATCCATCTGCATCCATGCTCTTCTCCATGTACCCCATCCCCAACAAGCTTTGTAGGTGGAAAACAAATAAGAGTTTTGAGTAGAATATGTATTAATGGGATTATATCCTGCTATCATCCCAATTCTTTGATCGTTTTTATATCGTTTGAGCAACTCTCTCATATAATTGAAAAAAGAATCCTGGACAACACAATCGTCTTCTAATATGATACCCCATTCTTCGTTTTCAAAGAACCAATTTATAGCAGCATAAACGCCAGGCCCGCACCCTAAATTCTTATCATGAAATAAAGTTTTTATTTCACACTCCCAATTGATTCGACCAAGGATTTCATTTCGCAAATTCAAAACACATGCCGCCTCTTCCGGTTTGTTATCCCTATAACCATCACTGGCCAAATACAATTTAGAAGGTTTACATTTCTTTATTTTCTCGAATGATTGCAATGCGACTTGAGACCGATTAAAGAAAATAAACAATACTGGTATATCAAATTTCATAATATATGGATTTTATTTTTTAGGGACCGCAAACACGGACAAACTACTCTCAAATGATTCGTGAAGTAATGAAAACAAGCCATCAACAACCCGTTGTGCCGTTTCTCGTAGATAAAATACTCTTCCGGATTTTGTCCCAAAGCCGTACGAAACGCTTGCCATCTTTCCTTAAAAGGTTTATCCGGATTACACCAAACAGGCAACGTTTCGTGTCCGTCACACTCTCCAAGTATACCCGGAGCAACAACGGATAAGATTCCCTGTCTCTTTGCACGCAACCCGTAATCATAATCACCTAAGGCATGACGGAATATCGGGTCATTGGTACCGACTTTCTGATATACGCTTTTCGGAAACAGTACGATGTTTCCATTAAAATAGTCGCAAACCAAAGGTCTGCCCGCCGGAGTGATTAAGCCCTCTTTAAAGTTTCGTCCTCCATAAGTAATCCGCTTCCTATCATTCACGGCGCAAGTAGTTCCTACCACGATGGAAAGATGATTGCAGCTCGCCGAACATCGCAACATGGAAAGATAACCTCTACAACTCCAGTAATAACGCTCAATCCCAACCCCTTATTACTATAGGAAAAAACACAATACATATGACCAAAACCTTTAGTCAATTTTACATATTCTCTCACTTTTGTTACATCCTCTTCTTCTTTCTTATATGGACCACATCGTCTACAAATACATATAAGTCACTTTTTGAAGTCTCTGCGTTTTTTAACAGTGAACTTACCATATTACGAAGTGTGTCTAGACGATTAAAGGCGAAAATTACGATGGATACGTATTGTATATTATAAATGTTCTCTTTCTTTTAACATTTTATTCATCACATCCAAATATCCTTTCCCATATTTCAAGTCTGGTTCTAAATAATTCCCTTCTCCCCATTCATTCCAAGATTTAATAAAAATAATCTGATCTTCTTTATCCTTGTCATGAACTAAAGAAATCACTTTCCTCAAAAGTTTTTCCCACAATTGAGGAGTAGATCCATGCATTATTGAAGCACTATTACCAGTTCTAGGAGAATGATCCCAATTAGGATATATGATTGGGTAGATCTTATTTTTCTGGAACCAAACAACATCCACCATTTTATCAATCGCTTTAGAATAGCGTACAACATTCATCGGAAAAGGAACTAAATATGAAAGTCTCCTTTTTAATACTGCATTTTTTTCAGTATTAAATATCCTATTTTTTAAATCTAAGGCATAAGCATCTAATGCATCACTCATCTCTTGTTCTATATTGCTTGTCATATTGCCAACAAAATAAAATGGAGGTAAACCATTTTCCTGTGCTAAAACTTGCCACTTACTTACAAATTCTGTCAATTGGGGTATTCCATGTGGATCATAAATAAAGAACAATAATTTATCATGAATTTTATAATATCTTTTATCTCTAAACATAGGAAGCATTTTATAAAAATGATTATCAATATCTTCTATTCCAGGATAAGTTTGTTCTATTAGGGTTTCATTATTAAATCTACTAACATCCTTGTTCCAATTTTTTTTAGACCATGAGTGGTTAGCCCAACCTAAACAAAAAGGGAAATCAGGTTTTCCCAAAGCTACAACTTCTTCTAAAACTTCATTTAAAAGTTGTTTTCCACCTCCAAACCAATAATGCCAATAACAAAAAGCATCTATACCCGCATATTTTGCCAAATTTGCCTGTTCCTCTCTAACATTTGCATTTCTAAGATTATAATATCCTAAATCAGCAGGAACTCGTGGTTGATAATGATTGGGAAATAATTTTTTTGCTTTACCAACATTCGTCCATTCAGTAAATCCCTTTCCCCACCATTTATCATTTTCCGGGAATGAATAAAACTGGGGAAGATAAAAAGCTATTAATTTAGGGATATTCAGAATTTAGTCAACTAATTATTTGCCAATATGATAGATATTTTGTAACTTTACAAAGAAC
>CANQSM010000162.1 GCA_947626525.1 uncultured Phocaeicola sp.
CGGATGAATTCATCCGCCGTCTCGAAGAATACATCGACTACTACAATAACGAGAGGATCTCTCTCAAACTAAAAGGACTGAGCCCGGTTCAATACCGAACTCATTCTCGAATCATCTAACTAAATTTTTGTCCAACTTTTGGGGTTCACTTCATTTTTAGCCTCTTTTTTCTTTTATGCATGTCATCAAGAAACTCTAAATTTAAGATGTAAAATTTGTCGTATTCTGACTACCTTTGTCACTACGATTAGTTGGAAAAATAATCGTTCGTTTTTACTTATGAGACCACAATTTAAGGAGGCAGTATTATGGGTACAGAAACTCAGCAACGCACATCAAACAAGGGATGCGCAAATGAAGAAACAGCAATCGATGTTTCATAACACGGAATTGCTTCTGAAACACTATAAGAATATAGCTTGGATGATCGAGTGTTTTCCCGAGACGATCGCCGAAGAACTTGAGCAACCGTTCGAAGGCCTCGATGAGATGATTGAGCGGTTGGATCTGGAGATGGCGACCGGGAATCGCAAGCTCGAACATCGTCTGGAGAACATTCGCAAGACAAGACAGATTTTGGATATGGTAAACGAGGCTCTTACGGTTTTGAAAAACAAGCCCGAAGACGGTGAACGGCTTTATGAACTCATCCACCTGACTTACATAGCCCTGGAAAATTTGAGCCACAATGAGCTGCTATATAGATTAAACCTTTCATCACGGCATTATTACAGGCTCAGAGACAGGCGATCAATATCCTTTCCATACGGCTTTGGTCGGCTCCCAATAAAGAAATCGAGTTTTGGCTTGACCTGATATCGGCGATCGGAGATGAGCAATGAAATACCGAAATACGAGTTTATTTTATGCGGCAGAGGGCAAACATTAAAATGCTGGAGAGTTCTATGTTTGAAAGACTGAGAGCATTAAAAGATTGTTCTTTAACGCAATGCAAGAAAGAGGATTTGGTGGATCTTGGATCGGTTATCATTGATACATCACGACCAACAGAGGAGAGAATGCTTGATTTTCTGTATCAGATCAAGAATCCATATTTGTTTAAGGTGGGGGATGTTGCCGTCAAGGTCATATATGGTAATACCGACGTGACATTGCAGAAGCAGATGGAAAATTTGGTACAGTCAAATTTGGGGAAATAGCCGTTAAGCCCTTGATTTTTCGTTGGTGGTATGCTATAATACATTTCGTTGTTAATAGTTTCATAGCGTCTGCCGATATTGTTTTGAGGTGATGCTATGAGAAATACCGTTTTGAAAGCTCAAGATCAGCGATCCGCTAAGAAGTGGAGCGCTGGTCTTTATTTACGTTTGTCGAGAGAAGATGGAGACAAATACGAAAGCGACAGCATAACTTCTCAACGCGAACTGCTGCTTGATTTTATCAATCGGAATTCGGATATAACGGTTTTCGATATCTACGAAGATGACGGTTGGACGGGAACGAACTTTGATCGTCCTAACTTTAAGCGTATGGAAGACGATCTCCGTGCGAAAAGAATCGACTGTATCATCGTGAAAGATCTATCTCGTTTTGCAAGAAATTGCATTGAGATTGGGAATTACTTGTCTATTGTCTTCCCTTATCTGAAGACGAGATTCATTTGTATAAATGATAATGTAGATAGCTATTTGGATCCTGATTCATTGGACAATCTATCTACGAAATTCAAGAACCTGATCAACGACGAGTATTGCCGGGATATTTCGATAAAGGTCAGGAGCTCGCTGACTATCCGCAGGGAAAGCGGAGAGTTTATCGGTTCTTTCCCTTCATATGGATATCAAAGAGATCCGTCCGACTACCACAAGTTGATTATCGACGAAGAGCCGGCAGAAGTTGTAAGATCGATTTATGCGAAGTTCCTTGCAGGGGAAAGCATAAGAGCGATTGTCAGATTCCTGAATGATGCAGGTTATCTGCCGCCCGTTTTATACAAGAAACAAAAATATCCGGGATACAATCCCGCCAATATTTCAGAGTATACGAAGTGGTCTCATCGGGCAGTCGCGAGGATTTTGACCAATCAAATGTATGTGGGTGATATGGTTCAGAATGTAATGAGCAATATCAGTTACAGAATACAAAAATGCAGGAGCGTTGAAACGGAAAAACATATCATTGTCCCCGATACGCATGAGGCTATTATAAGCAGAGAGGATTTTCAAAAGGTCAAAGAACTGTTAAGAAGAGATACTTACGAGTCGCCAAAGACGCGGAAACTTTATGTCCTGTCCGGATTTATAAAGTGTGGAGATTGCAAAAGAGGAATGGTTAAAAAGACCATTCATAACGGGTGGAAGGAATATCACTATCTGTTTTGCTCCACTTACAAAAACAGAAGCAAACAGGGTTGCACGAAACACACGATCAATGCGGATAAGGTGGAAGCTGCGGTTCTTGCCTTTATCAAAACAAATATCGCGTTTGCGTTAGAGTTCGAACCCATATTAGAGATGATCAAAAACTCTCCGCAGCGTGCAAAACGCTCCGAGCGTTTCCATCTTCTGAAAAAGCAATATTCCGAAGAGCTGGCGAAAGTTGCAAAGAATAAAGAGGATTTGTATCCCGATTACAAGGAGGGGCTAATCGACCGGAACGAATATGAGACGTTTCGCAGTCGTTACGATATCAAGATTGCGAACCTGGAAAATCAGATCTCCGATATTGAAGACAAGATCGCCGAAATAGAAAAGGGGTTATCTCCGGAAAACAACTTCATTAAAAGCTTCAAGAAGTATCAATCGATTACCGAACTTACTCGCGAGGTCGTTACTGCACTGATAGATAACATATATGTCTATGAAGGAGATCGTATTGAAATCGTCATGAAATATCGCGATGATTTCGAGACATTGGTGGAGTACGTTGAAACCAACAGATTGCTTCTTACCAAAATTGCGCAACAGCAATTGGACAAGTATACCGCGGCAGGGCTGCTTTCAGGCAGCAAAGTGGAGGCAATATGAGCAGGAAGAGCAGATACATTACGGAGTCGCCTGTTCGCAAACCGGTTGCCCGATGGAAAGCAGGCGTTTATATCCGCTTGTCAAGAGAAGATGAAGATGCAAAAGAAAAGGACTCCCAAAGCGTTATTACCCAAAGACGCATCATGGATAAATTTCTGTCGGAGCATCCGGACATCGAATTATTCGACTACTATATTGATGACGGTTATAGCGGCACGACAATGGATCGGCCGGGCTTTCAAAGAATGAAAACTGATTTTGAAAGCGGAACGATCAACTGCATCATTGTAAAGGATCTGTCTCGGTTTGCAAGAAACGATGATGAATCTGGCAGGTATATCTTTGTAATTTTCCCGTTTTACAAGATAAGATTCATCTCTGTAAACGATAGGGTGGATTCTTTTACCGATCCGAATTCAATAAACAATCTTGAGATCTTATTCAAGAACATAATGCATTCGGAATACAGTCGGGATCTGTCCAAGAAAGTCAGAACCGCATCAAATATCCGAAGACAGCACGGAGAGTTTATCGGCGCATTTTGTTCTTACGGTTATAAGAAAGATCCGGAAGACCTTCACCATTTGATTATTGACGAGGAAGCGGCGGAGAGAGTAAGATATATTTTTCGACGATATATCGAAACGGGAAATATCTTAAGAATCGTAAAAGAGCTATCGGAGGCGAATGTCTTAACTCCATTGGCATACAAAAAATCAAAAGGCTGTCGTATTACGATTCCAAACAGACAAATCAATCCTACTGTATGGGACTACCAAAGTGTTCGTAGGATATTAAGGAATGAGGTGTATTTGGGTCACATTACTCAGGGAACGCGCCAGAAGATCTCATATAAGAACAAAACGATTGTCATGAAAGACAGGTCGCAATGGATCAAAGTTGAACATACACATGAACCGATTATTACGCAAGAAGAGTTTGATGAGGTCCAAAGAATCATGGAGCGAAATCAGAGAAGCCGATCTCAAAATGTAAAACACAACATCTTTGCAGGCAAGGTTTTTTGCGGGAATTGTGGTGCGACGATGTCACTTACGCGTAGCAGCTCCGGCAGTCAATTAGAATACTATCACTGCAATGTTGCCTACATTAAAAAGGACGCTTGTACTCCCAAAAGATTCCGCGCCGATGCACTGCAAAGGACCATACTTGATGTGCTCAATTACCACTTGAAATTATGCGTCGATTCAGTTGAGGTGTTAAATAAGATAAATGCTGATTTGCACAAATCTGCTACTCGGCATAATTCGGTTGTCAACAATCTCCGTTCTGAAGTAGTTAAGCTGGAAAACTGCAAAAGCAGATTATACGAACAATATAAGGAAGGTGTGCTCACAAGAGGACAATACATCGAGAAGAAAGGGGAGGCAGAAGAAAAAATCAAGAGCATCGAACAGTCAATCTCAAAAATCAGTATGGGTACAACAAAGAAAATGGAATTAAGCGATTTCCCCATACTTTCGCAGTTCATAAGGAACCATGCATTTTCAGAACTGACGCGAGAGGCGATAACTGCGTTTGTAGAAAAGATAGTTGTTTTCAGTCCAACCGAAATAGAAGTGCATTTGACCTTTAGAGATGAACTTGAAAGGTTGCGTGAGTATTTGACTTGTACCCCGGTGCAGGCAGAAGCCGCACAGGAAGCCTAACGGCAAAATCATAACTACATGCGCGGCGTGTAGTTTGCATAAGCCCCGAAGGGGCATGGTTCCGGTAGCTTCATTTGCGCGCTGAAAAGCTACCAATCGCACATTTCTCAGGCTGCTACTTAAGCAGCCTTATCTTTTGCCTTCTCCACATAACCAAGAAGCAATATTTGAATATTTTGTGGCTAAAAAGTGTTTACAACGCTATATATTGTGGTATATAATATATGAAAGTAATAATAACAGAGGGTTTGTATGAAAAAGATGTTTTCCGGTCTTCACTTCTATGTGAACGTGAATAATTTGGATTCAATTCTATGCAAAGAGGAACGTGAAACGGATTTCTTAAAAAAGGCGTTTCACCAATTGGATACTTTTGTTTCCGCGATGGAATATTATGCCGGTCTGACTACAGTCCAAGTAGAAAAGCTTACAGGATCGCGCCTGCATTTTTATGTCCGGTGTAAGGAGGACGATCATAATGATATATTGAATGCATTGAAGG
>CANQSM010000163.1 GCA_947626525.1 uncultured Phocaeicola sp.
GAATTTTTCTACACCAAAGGAGTGTTTTTTCAAACTTTTAGCGTAAAATTGCACTGGCTTGTTGACTCTACATATCGGCACAGCAGACCATTAATTTCAAATTAAATAAGTATTTTTGTAATTTAGATGTGGTATATACCGCTTTCAAAACAAGAAAGATAATGGACCACCTGACAAAAGAACAACGATATAAGAATATGTCGGCAAACAAAGGAAAGGGTACCAAGCTTGAACTTTTGTTTGGTAAATTGTTGTGGAATGCCGGCATCAGATATCGCAAAAATGATAAAACGGTCTTTGGAAAACCGGACTTTGTTATTCGAAAAATGAAAATTGCGATATTTTGTGATGGTGAGTTTTGGCATGGCAGAAATTGGAATGAACGTAAAAACGACCATAAAAGTAATTATGATTTTTGGCATTCCAAGATTGAGCGGAACATCAGGAGAGACAAAGAAGTAAATGAACAATTGAAAGCACAAGGTTGGACAGTCTTTCGGTTTTGGGAAACGGAAATAACCAAAGAATCCGATAAATGCTTAAATAGAATTTTGAACTATATGAACGCTAAAACAAAAGCGACCGATAAAATCGCCATTACACAAATGTGTGGCGGTAGCAAAGTATCGATGCAGATGTATGGTCCCCATTCATTGAATGAGGATGGAACGATTATACCGTTTGAGGAACAAATGGCAATAGTATCTCATTATCTCCATAATCAAGGATATAAATCTGCCAAGCCCTATGAGAACAAAGCCGAAGGATTGATAGAGGATATATACAATGTTCATCAAAAGACCGTTGAAACCAATTGCGTGTCGGATGTAAGTATTCAATATTCATTGTTTTCGGATTTATTCTCTGTTCCGTTTTTGCCAACAGACAATCCTAAATTTACATTTATAGATTTATTTGCCGGTATTGGTGGTTTCAGAATGGCAATGCAAAATCTTGGAGGTAAATGCGTGTTTTCTTCAGAATGGGATGCACAAGCTCAAAAGACATATCTTTTGAATTATGGTGAGGTTCCTTTCGGTGATATTACCAAAGAAACTACTAAAGCATTTATACCTGACAACTTCGATGTTTTGTGTGCTGGCTTCCCTTGTCAAGCCTTTTCTTTAGCAGGTAAAAGGTTGGGGTTTGAAGAAACGCGAGGTACATTGTTTTTTGATATAGCCGAAATCATCCGTCGTAAGCGTCCTAAAGCATTCTTCTTGGAAAATGTCAAAGGGTTGCTCATTCACGACAAAGGAAAGACCATTCAGACGATATTAAAGGTTTTAAGAAAAGATTTAGACTACTATGTTCCTGATCCCCAGATTGTGAATGCAATGAATTTCGGAGTACCGCAACATAGGGAAAGGGTTTACATAGTTGGTTTCCGAAAAGACCAAAATGTAACTGAATTTACATATCCGTCACCGACTGATAAAACCAAAACATTCGCTGACATCAAGGAAGAACATACCGTTTCTGCTAAATACTACTTATCTACCCAATATGTAAAAACGCTTGTAGCCCATAAGGAGAGACACGCGGCCAAAGGTAATGGCTTCGGTTATGAAATCATTCCCGATAACGGAGTTGCAAATGCCATTGTTGTTGGAGGTATGGGAAGAGAACGTAATCTTGTTATAGATACCCGACTTGAAGATTTTACTCCTGTAACCAATATTAAAGGAGAAATCAACAGAGATGGGCTTCGTAGAATGACACCACGAGAGTGGGCACGTCTGCAAGGATTTCCGGATAATTTTATAATAGGGGTTGCTGACGCATCTGCATACAAGCAGTTTGGAAACTCTGTTGCTGTACCTGCAATCCAAGCAACAGCTGAAGAAATCATTAAAAGAATTAACCTACCAAAATCTATTCATATTCAATATGGTACTAAAGGGAAATAAGGGAGAGTGGAGTGAATTATATACTTTCTTTAAGTTGCTTGCGGATGGTCGTCTATATTGTGGAGACGGTCAACTCAACCGTTATGATGACAAGTTTTATCCAATTTTTGAAATATTTCGGGATGATTCTTCAAACAGAAACACCTACAAAGTACAAGTTGCCAAAAATAACATATTGGTAGCAGGAGAGACTGTAAATATAGAAATCTCACAAGAACGTTTCAAACAAGAAGCAGATTTCTTGCTTGAACGGATTAAGAACATGGATAGCAATACTGATTTTTCATACATCCAGCCATTCATGGAGTTGATAGATAGCCATACCGTTAAAGCAAAATCCTCAGATAAGGCAGACATCCGTATTGTTATTCATAATCTACAAACAGGTTCTAAACCAGAACTTGGATACAGTATAAAATCCAAACTCGGTGCTGATTCTACATTAATAAACTCTAATAAAGACGGAACAAATTTTATTTATAGAGTTCAGGGTATTTCCGCTGAACAGGTTATAAAATTTAACTCTTTTGATAGGTTTAAAAAGAAATTTGATTATCTCAAATCTATTGGTGCTACAGTTTCTTATTACAAAGCAGCCAATGATGTATTGCATAAAAATCTTACGTTATTAGATTTAGGTATTGAAAGAATCGTTGCTGATAGTCTTATTGACTACTATAGCGGTAATGGACGTACCATTGCGGAAATTACAGAACATGTTTCTATTACCGACCCGCTTGATATTGCAAACGATACAGACCAGCCTATGTATGCATACAAGGTTAAGCAGTTCTTACTTGCTTTTGCGCTAGGAGTAACTTGCTCTACACCTTGGTACGGGAATTTCCATGCTAACGGCGGATATATTGTAGTAAAAGAAGATGGTGATATTGTCTGTTACCATTTCTTTGACCGCAATGACCTTGAAGATTATTTATTCTTCAACACCCGTTTTGAAACTCCGAGTACTTCAAGACATCTTTTCGGAAATATATATCAAGAAAATGGCAAGTACTTTCTGAAGTTGAATTTACAAGTAAGATTTAAATAGCTATATATGAAACTAAAGACTCTTTATCTGGAGAACTTCCGTTGTTATAAAGAGACAATTTCTATTGATTTTGATGATTTAACAACATTTATAGGCAAAAATGATATTGGCAAATCGACGATATTAGAAGCTCTTGAGATATTTTTCAATAATGATTTAGTCAAGATTGATTCTTCTGATGCAAATATTTATGGGAATAAAGAGGTTGTTATATCTTGTGACTTTTGTGAACTACCACCTGAACTTATTCTTGATTCAGGAGAAAAAACTAATTTAGCTGATGAATTTCTTACTATTGATACTGATTTACTCCGTATCAAGAAAGTATTTGATTGTAGTAAAAGCAAAGTCTCTCCTATTGTGTATATAGTAGCAAATCATCCATCAGCAGAAGGTGTTGACAATTTGTTATCTCTCAAAGAAAAAGACCTACAAAGAATAATTAAAGAGAAAGCATTGGATGCTCCTTTGAAAGGTAATCCTGCAATGAGAAAAGCAATATGGAGTAGTATCGAAGATTTACAGCTTCAAGAATGTGAAATAGAAGTCTCTAAAGCCAAAGAAGACGGAAAGGAAATATGGTCGAAATTAGACTCATACCTACCTAATTTTGCATTATTTCAAAGTGACAGGAGTAGTCACGATTCAGATGGAGAAGTTCAAAACCCGATGAAAGCAGCCATTCAGGAAGCTATCGCTGAAGTTCAAGCTGAAATAGATGCAATTCAAAAGAAAGTGCAAGACAAGGCTATGTTTATCGCTGAACAGACACAAACAGCGTTGAAAGATATTGATAAAAATTTAGCTAATCAGTTAACGCCCAAATTTACATCTCCAGCAGCTTCTAAATGGAATAGTCTTTTCTCGATAGCAATGGACACTGATGAAGGTATTGCTTTGAACAAGCGTGGTAGTGGTGTTAGAAGAATGATTCTCGTTGGCTTTTTTAAAGCAGAAGCAGAACGTAAAGCCAGTGGCTCTAATAAAAAGAATATAATATATGCAATTGAAGAACCAGAAACGGCTCAACATCCCAATAATCAAAAGATATTAATCAACTCATTCTTGGAATTATCTAAAGCTGAAAATTGTCAAGTAATTCTTACTACTCATAGTCCAAGCCTTGCTCAAGAATTACCAACAGATTGCTTACGGTTTATTAATAGAAACGAAACTCAAAAGCCTGAAGTATTGTCGGGAGATGATATTTTACCAATGATTACAGACACGTTAGGCATTTTCCCAAATGCAAATAAAGAAATACAACTTATTCTCTGTGTTGAAGGACCCACTGATGTCATTGCGTTCAAAGCATTCAGTCGTTGTTTAAGAGAAAAATATCCAGAAGTTATTGACATTGAAAATGACAAAAGAATTCTTGTTGTCCCGCTTGGTGGTAGTATTTTAAAATATTGGGTTGAGATGCAATATTTTAAAAAACTTGGATGTCCTGAAATTCATATTTATGACAATGATGTAAAAGTATATCAAAAAAGTATAGACGAAATTAATGCACGTGGAGATAATTCATGGGGAGTTTTAACTAAAAAATATGAGATAGAGAATTATTTGCATTCAGATGCGATCAAAGCTGTTTATAACATAGATGTAGATACAGACCAACAGAATCTTCCAGCAAAAGTTGCCATTGCATATTATGAAGCCAACAAAGATAAATTAGATGGCAAATGGAAGGATAGTACATCTAAGATACATCTTAGCAAAGTTTTTACAGAAGCTATGACATATGATTTGTTAAAAGATAGAGACCCAGATGATGAGATTAAAGGTTGGTTTGATAAAATTGCGTCTATGATGAAGTAATAAAAGTAGCCAAATTTTTGCTCAATCAAGAAGTTTGGCTACTTTTGTGCCAGAGTTGTTTAACAAAGCATAACGCAGAAGATTTGTGCAATTTCAAAGTCGCCAAATCGTTACCGACGACTTTTCACTAAAGCATTCGCCATTTGTGTATCAATAAGATACGGAATAATTTTCTCCAAGTCAAAGATACAAAATTCATGCATCCCGACGAATTTTCCCCGGGATATTTTTCCCTTTCACGATTATATTGCCCGCCGTTTTCAAAATACCTGATTGTGGGTATTGATATAAACCAAAATACTCATTTATTTCGCAGATTATTGTGTAAAA
>CANQSM010000164.1 GCA_947626525.1 uncultured Phocaeicola sp.
TGGCAATACCGACAGGCAATATACTTCGCTGATAAGCTTCGGTGGATTTTATGGGCGTAGCGAATTGTTCGGTGAGAGTGGATATACTTCTAATGCTCTTCCATTGTTTACACGGACTAACGGTGGTGCTTTGCAACTATTGTGGGAAACGGCCGAGGTGAAGTGGTTTAATGAGTTTGGATTTTATAAGGATAAAGGACAGTTTGGAACTGGTTCCTCTACTTCAATTACTTATAGTAATCATAATTCTATCAGACTGGAGTACAAGTCGAAACTTATAATAGAAAAACCTCGCTTGTTTCATGTGATAGAGTTGAATGTATTCAGCAAATCGCTAGAGAATAATGAGAACTCGTATAAAGAAAGTACTGATGCCAACGGAGTGTCGCAAATAGTTTATTATGGAAGCAATAAAGTAGGCGAGAAAGAATGGAAAGGAATAGATATTACGTATTCTTTTCTTTCAGGAAACGGTATAAGACGTTCCGATTGGTCTGCCGGTATGGGTACAGGATATTATTCGCGGCTTGTAACAGCTTCCCAATATCCGTTCTACAGAAAGCAGAACATCAATACTGTACATGCGGATTTGTTCGTAAAAAAGAACTGGTTTAAGAGGATACATATTTACACATTTTCTTTGATAGGTGGATATTCAACAGGATGGGGAAATATAAACAACGACGGAACATATACCAGTATTTCTGAAAATCAGAAAGCACCGGCTTCGCTTGACAACTTACTTGTGCAGGAGTATGATTATAACATAGCAAGTCAGGTAAAGTCTTGTGTCTCTTTGAGCTATGAACGAGAGATTACGAGAAAGCTGTCGCTGTATTCGAATGTTGATTTTACTTATCTGATAACCCTGAATACAAGTCTGGAAGGTAAGAAACACATTGTATGCGGTCTTTCGGCAGGAGTTAAATTCTAATATTATTAATATATATGGAGAAGATTATAGAATGCGATAAAATTACGCATTATTATGGAGACAGACTGATTTATGCCGACCTTAGTTTTGATGTTGAGAAAGGTAAGGTTTTAGGTCTGTTAGGTAAGAATGGAACAGGAAAAACAACCATTATAAATATTCTGAATGGTTATCTGAAACCTCGTTCTGGCGTATGTCGCCTGTTTGGTGAGGATATGGACAACTTAAGTCCTGCCACAAAATCAAGAGTAGGCCTGTTGCAGGAAGGGCATGTGCAGCATACATATTTTAATGTACAGCAGATAGAAAAGTTCTATTCTGCATTTTTCCCCAGATGGAAAAAGGAGGCATATTATGAACTTCTAAAAAAACTGCAAGTGCTTCCTACGCAGAAAATTTCTACAATGTCCTGCGGTCAGCGTTCACAGGTAGCTTTGGGGCTTTTGTTTGCACAGGATCCGGATTTGCTGATATTGGATGACTTTTCTATGGGACTCGATCCCGGCTATCGCCGTCTCTTTGTGGAATATCTTAAAGAATATGCATCGGCAGAAAATAAAACCGTGTTCTTAACTTCGCATATCATCCAAGATATGGAAATGCTTATAGATGACTGTATAATAATGGATTACGGCCGTTTGTTACTCCACAAACCGATCAAGGAGATAATGGACAACCTCAAGAGATACAGATTCATCACACCGGGACAGGATTTCAGACTAGAGGCCGACAATGACTTCTGGAATCCGTCAATACTTGGTGATAAATGGGAAGTATATTCTTTCCTAAATAAAGAAGAGGTACTGTCAAAGCTTTCTGTTATGGGAGTAAAAGAGATTACAGAAGAGAAACTCTCTCTTGAGGATACATTCATTGGTCTTACCGGAAAATATTGATAATAATAATGTGATATAATATGAATTTGTTTAAGGCTCTATCATATAAAGAATGGATGAAGACAAAAAAGTTTATTCTTGTAGTTTTTATCCTGCTGGCTGCTGTAGCTGTATATTCTTATATTGACATTACGTATGCCATAAGAATAAAAGAGGCGGTTAATATTTGGTATGGATTTATATTTCAAGGGGCATCAGTTTCAAGCCTGATGATGTATCTGATACCATTATCAGGCATTTCGATGGCTATAGTACAGTTTGTCCCTGAAATGACAAACAAAAAGTTCAAACTTACCTTGCATCTTCCTGCCAGCGAAACCCAACTAATGTCGGCAATGTTGCTGTATGGTTATGGAATATTGTTTGCATTGTATTTGGCTTGTGTAATATTTATGTCTGTCATTATCGGTCTGGTTCTGCCTGCTGAAGTAGTGTGTATGATGGTTTCACAATTCCTGCCGTGGATTACTGCCGGTCTTGCCGGATATGGATTTACGGTATGGATATGTGTAGAACCCAGCTGGAAACAGAGGATATTCAATATGCTGATTTCAGTGGGGATGCTGTCTGTACTGTTTGTCTCTAGTTTTCCCGAGACCTATTCATCCTTTGGATGGGGTATGCTTCTTGTGCTTGTTTCATCGTTTGTTTTCCCTTTCTATTCGTGTGTCAGATTTAAACAGGGAATTCAGTAAGATGATTTTATCGTTAACAATATAAACTGTATCTGGATATGAGATTTAAGAATATTATATATGTGATAATCCTTGTTCTGACTACAATCATAACTTTGTGGTCGATACCGGCTTTGGTAAAGAAAATGGTATATGAGTCGAATGGATATCCTCTAATGTACTATAGTTCACGGCTGAAAGAACTTTGTATAATAGATTTTCGTGAGATGAAGGATGCGTTCCTCGATGTTAAAGGAAATGTTTATCCCCGTTCGCAATACGATTCTCTCTTGCCGCTAATGAACTATAGACAATTGGCTATGAATGGAAACTTGCCTGACTCACTCGAAGGGTATGCGATGGACGTAAAGGTTCTGCGCTCAAAACAGGTGGTGTATCGTTTCAGGCCATCGGACGTTCATTCTCCACAACCCAAGATGGGAGTATTGCTTGAGGCTATGCCTAAAAGAGGAAATTTGTCATTGCCGGGTGATTATTTCAGAATGGATGACAGTGAAATGGTTTTTGTCAATTCTGAAACCAATTCTGTAAATCAAGCCAAGAGTAAGATGTTTACCGAAGAACTTCTAGAAAAAGGATTCGAATTTCCTGCGAAGGCATTTTGGGGTAACCCCACTGTACGCAAAGCTTATGAAGAAGGTTATTTCTGTTTGGACAATAAAGGTGAGTTGTTTCATGTAAAAATGGTGAACGGACGTCCTTTTGTGAGGAATACCGGAGTAAGTAAGCGGGTTGCTGTAAAATGGTTTGTCATGCGCGAGGTCAACGATAAAAGATTTTATGGTTATCTTTTCGGACAGAATGGGGAGTTGGGTATAGTAGAAAGCGATGAGGACGGCGGCTATAGATTTGCCAAGATGGATATACGTCCTGTTGACATAGCCAAAGATGACATAACAATCATGGGTAATATGCTTTACTGGACAGTAAAGATATATAACTCTAAAGCTATGGACTGCTATGGACTTAAAGCATCTACTTTAAAGTCATTGTCAACTTATCATCAGGAGAAAGAAGTTGGAATATGGGACAAGGTAGCAGATGTTGTTTTCCCTATAATATTGTCGCCGGCTTCGCCTGACAATGGCTATATAAGCTGTTATGTCCTTCATTTCTCGGCATTGGCATGGATACTGTCCGTTATATTGGCATTGCTATTTTTTGTATTTATGAGAAAAAGATTAGCCTTGCACAAGAATCTTATAGTATCTTCAGTGGTAGCACTGACTGGGATTACGGGTATTATAGCACTTTTATTATTGCCAAGGAATAGATTCGAGTAAATTTTAGAGATGAATTAATTATAAACTTAATCAGATCTTATTAAAATGAAAAAACTTTATTTTTTTATTGTATGCCTGACTGTCGGTACGGCATTTGCATCATGTGGAAACAGTAGAAAACAGTCAGAAGAATCTTCAACGACCGAGCAGGTTGATCAGAAAATCGATGCCTCAAAAGCTTTGTATGTGGAGGAAATCCTTAAGAATGCAGAGAAGGAAGTAGGTAAGGAAATAACGCTGAAAGGTTTCGTGACACACACATGCAAACATTCGGGACGCAGATGTTTTGTTATGGGTAATGACCAGAAGACATCAATCCGTGTAGAAGCAAAAGGAAATATCGGTGGTTTCAACCGCGAGCTTATCGGTTCTGAACTTGTTATCAAGGGAATCCTGAAAGAGAATAAACTTACAAAAGAATATATTGATCAGGCAGAAGAGGAACTGAAGGAAAAGCAGGGAAAAGAAAGCGATGGCGAAACTTGTGATGCAGAGTTGAGCAATATAAATAACATGCGTAAGTGGATGAAGAAAAACAATAAAGATTATTATTCGATCTATTATGTGGAAGGAACCGATTATGAAATTATTGAATAAAAGCTTTTCACATTGGTTGAGGGTTATTCATCGCGACCTAGGCTTTCTTATGGCGGGTTTGTGCTTAGTTTACGGAGTGTCCGGATTCCTGCTGAACCATATGGATGGAAAGGACCCTGCATTTAAAACTACAGAAGCCAGAGTGGAATTGAAAAAAGGGATGAACGCTAATGGAATAATCGCTGAATGGAATTCGGATTCAGAACTGCCGCACCTGAAAAAGGTTCTTAGAATTGACGATGAACACTTCAGGATTATGCTGGAAGGGGGAGTAGGAATATATAACTCGTTTACAGGTGTCACAGAATACGAAACTCATGAGAAACGTCCTGTAATATACTGGTTTAACAGGCTTCATTGCAATCGTGTAAATGGATGGAGCTTTATGGGCGATTTCTTCGCTTTTTCACTTGTATTCTTTGCCATATCCGGACTTTTTATGATTAAAGGAAAGAATGGCATAGCTGGAAGAGGCAAATGGTATCTGTTGGTTGGAATAATGATCCCAATATTTTATATGATACTAGTTAGTACTCAATTTAGGGCATACCCTTGATTTAAGGCACTTTATCCGTGCCTTAAACTAGAAATGTTAAAAAATT
>CANQSM010000165.1 GCA_947626525.1 uncultured Phocaeicola sp.
ATAATAATGAACTCGATATGTGGATCTCACCGAGGATCTACCTTACGCCGAATGACAGCTTTAAGGTATATAACAATGCAACGCACAGCTATTATCCGAGCGGGGCGCAAGGAAATCTGTCTGTCAGTACGGCGGGGTACTATGTAATACGGTGGAGTTTTACGAACTCCCAAACCGTCAGCATTGTTCCCGCTTGATCGAGGACGCAGTAGGTTAGCGGCAACTGTCTTCCCCCGCCTTGTGCGGGGAAAGTAGTGTAACATTATTTTACAGGAGGGATTCTATGACAAAGAAACTCACTCATTGGCTTGCGGCGATCTTGGCTGCGTTCATTGCGCTCATGGCACTATGGGGTGCTGTCGGCGGCATTGGAAAATTGTCTGCAAGCGCCGCCGAGGATTTCGAGCCTACCTATCCGCAGTCGGGTTGGTATGAACTCGGCAACGGAAACTCGCAGGGATCGCTGGGGGCTTGCAGCTGGACGGAGTATCTGCCCGATTTCCGTCTCACGGGTACGTCTGCGGACGATCCGGAAGCCGAGTATCAAAATTATCTCGGCACATGGACGACGAAGGAACTGTTGCTCTATAACAACGATCAGTTCAAATTCCTGTACGAAAGCGGCAAGTGGGAATATCCCAACGACTCCGGGTGGGGCGCAGACATCGTTGCGGGCTACTACAGTCTCACGGGTGATGCCGAAGGCAACTTCACCGACGGCGGACTTGGCAATATCCAAGTCAGCGCAACAGGTAGTGGCTACTACATCTTCATCTTGACGGTAGCGAAAGATGAAACTTCTCCGCTCGGCGTAAAACTTACGCTGGAATACAAGAAAACGGAACCCGTTGATCCGATTCAAGAGTATCGGATGTATGTCGTCGGGAAGATTGCAAGCGTTCCTGCTTGTGGGTGGCCCAGCGAGTCGGGGAAAGATGCACACCTACTGAGTATGGGCGAAAGATGGGTCAAGGAAACCGATAAGGAAACGGGCAAAACTTCCATCGTGAAGAAGTATTATTCCGAACGAATATTTTTTACAACCACGGATCAGATCAAGGTCTACAATGCGGCGGACAATCTGTACTATCCCAGCGGTGTAAACAACAATAAGTCACCCCAATCTGATGGCTGGTATTATGTCGAATGGAAACAGGATGCACCGAACTTTACGTTTATGAGCGAACTTCCCCAAGCTCATCCTATTACCGCACCCGGATGGTATATCGTGGGGAATGGTGCGGGAACGCTTTACGATTGTAGCTGGACGGAATATCTCTCGAATTATCGCATCGGCGGCACCGCCTTTGAAGGATCTTCCGAAGAAGACTACTTGGGATTTTGGAAAACCGAGTCGCTGCTTCTCTATCAAGGCGATCAGTTCAAGTTCTTGTATCAAAACGGGAATTGGCCGATGCCCGATGCTTCTGGCTGGCTGAGTAGCTATACCGCAGGATTTGCCGACCTCTTCGCTAACAACAGCGGCGATGCCTTCTCCTCTGTGGGGGAAGATATTATACAGGTGAACAAGAGCGGCTACTATACATTTTATATACACGTTGCAAAAGCGGCGAGTGGGGTGGCGATCACGCTGACGTTCAATTTGACTTCCACAAGCGTTCCGAGCAAAACGCTTGAGGATATGTATATTGTCGGATCGATTGCAAGCGTTCCCGCCTGCGGGTGGCCCGATAACGTGAGTGTAACATCCGATTGCATCAAGATGACGTACAACTCCTACGACGGGAAGTGGTACTCTCCCGCGATCAGACTGACGGCAGCGGATAAACTCAAGGTCTACAACCTTGCAAACCACGGGTACTATCCCAGCTTCTTCGACGATAACTTCTCGGTCGCTACGAGCGGTTGGTATATCATCCAATGGGAAAGCGGTTCTCAGACATTGACGGCAATACCTGTTCCGAATGACTTTGCAAGCTGATTCTTCTCTCCTTGTTCCCCTGCAGATTCTCTGCGGGGGATATTTTTTGGAAAATTTTGCACTTTCCTGTAACTTTTTTGCCGCTCAATACGACTTATTTAGTGAAGAGGCAGGAAAGAAGACCTTCAGCCGCTTCCCCATAAGGACAAGCCGTTTACTTACATCAAAATGCGCCCTAATCTTCGGAAGTTTTTCTGCAAACAACATTTTTTGCGAATTTGCAAAAAAATTTCCGCAAAAGGTATTGACGAAAGCCTCGTGTTTTGATAAAATATAAATGAAGCGGCGGTGCCCTCGTCGTTTTCATCAAAATCAAAATAATCGAGGTAATCCATGAAAATAAGATCACTGCGTGTAGCGGCTCTCTTGACCGCTACGGTTTGCGCCACCACGATGATGCTGGCGGCCTGCGGGGAAGAAGAGCATAAGCATACTCTACAAGAAGTCGCGGCAGTAGCGGCGACTTGCACGACGGCGGGATCAGAAGCATACTACAAATGCACCGATTCGACCTGCGGCAAACTTTTCTCCGATGCGGAGGGAAAGACGGAAATTACAGCAATTCCTACGATTGCCGCAACGGGACACGACATGACGAAGCACGACGAGGTGTCTGCAACCTGCACAACGGACGGGACCAAAGAATACTATACTTGCTCACATGAAGCTGCAACCGTGTACTATGCCGATGAGCAAGGAACGGAGAAACTCACCGATCTTACCATTAAGGCAAACGGACATGACATGACGAAGCACGATGCGATTGCTCCTACTTGCGAACAAGAAGGCAATAAGGCATACTGGACGTGCGCAAACGAACCCGGCGTGGTTTATGCCGACGCAGAGGGGACGGAAACGACGACGATGGATCAGATCACCGTTGCCAAGAGGCAACACAGCATCGAACCTGTGACGGGGATTCCCGCAACCTGTGCGGCGACCGGAACGCAAGCGCATTATCAATGTCTCAGCTGCAAAAAAATCTACTCCGACGAGCAGGGCGAACACGAGATCACGGATCCTACGGAACTCACGATCCCGAAGTCGGAAACGCATACCGGTATGCCGATCTTTGCCTATGAATCGGCACCGGATATTGTAGCTACCGGAGCCGAATTGGACGCGACCTGTTTCGACTGCAAGCAAGCGATCAAGGTTTCTTACGCATTTGGTGAGAACGCCGGGCGAGGCGCAACGGCAGCGACGGTCTTATCTACGGAGAAGGGAACGACGGCGTACATCAAGAACACTTCCGCGGGGCGAACCAGCATTTATGTTGCGGTGAAGGCGTCCCAAGCTGGTACTTACACACTGAGTTTCAGTTCTGTGTATTCAACCATCGATGGAATCGTTAAAGAAATCATCGTAGGTTCTTCTTTGGTATCCAGCACTTTGCCTTCGCAAGGGTGTATTTTTAGTGATGAGAATGTTGGGGTGAAGACCGATGACACTACACTCGCTGTGGCGGCAAACGTAGCGAAGACAATACTTTTCAATGGCGCTGCTTATGATCCCGCGAATATGCCTAAAAACAATTTCACCATTACGTTTACTTTGACGGCGGATGATGTGGCAAGTGGCGATGTGTATTTTAATGTATGCTATTATCATGGTGGGGTTCAGACCAGTACGCCACTTCGGAGTATCTTTGCTTCGTACACTTTCCAAGCTGCGGAATGAGATAAGGGCGGTGTAAGCGTTATCACCTGTAGTAAGTGGTAAGGGACTATATTTCTTTTACATCGGTAAGGACGCCGAATGGCGTACTTATAAAAAAATTAATGGAGGTAGAATTATGAAGACCAGAATGAAGTGTTTCACTGCATTCACATCTCTCTTCATGGCGGGAGCCTTGATGGTCACGGGCGCCGCCGCGTTGAGAGGACTCACGGCAAGCGCCGCCGAGGATCCTGAACCTACCTATCCGCAGTCGGGTTGGTATGAACTTGGCAACGGAAACTCGCAGGGATCGTTGGGGGCTTGCAGCTGGACGGAGTATCTGCCCGATTTCCGTCTCACGGGTACGTCTACGGACGATCCGGAAGCCGAGTATCAGAATTATCTCGGCACATGGACGACGAAGGAACTGTTGCTCTACAACAACGATCAGTTCAAGTTCCTGTACGAAAGCGGCAAATGGGCATACCCCAACGACTCGGGTTGGGGCGCAGACATCGTTGCGGACTATAGCAGTCTCACGGGTGATGCCGAAGGTAACTTCACCGACGGCGGACTCGGCAATATCCAAGTCAGCGCGACGGGCAGCGGCTACTACATCTTTACTTTGACGGTAGCGAAAGATGAAACCTCTCCGCTCGGCGTAAAACTTACGCTGGAATACAAGAAAACGGAAGCTGTCGATCCGATTCAAGAGTATCGGATGTATGTCGTCGGATCCATTGAGAGCGTTCCGAAACTCGGCTGGCCCGGTGAAGAGGGCAAAGATTCTACCTTGCTGTACATGACGGCAAGATGGGTCAAGGAAACCGATGAGGAGACGGGTGTGACTTCCGTTGTCAAGAAGTACTATTCGGAGTTGATCGTATTCGTCACCACGGATCAGGTCAAGGTCTACAATGCGGCGGACAATCTGTACTATCCCAGCGGCGTAGGCAACAATCAGTCGCCCGCGACGGCCGGTTCGTACTATGTCGAGTGGAAGCAGGATGCGCCGAGCATTAAGTTCGTGACCGAACTTCCCGAGGCTCAGCCCGATCCCACCCTTCCCGCTCCCGACGCGAGATAAGCACAAGACCGAAACTCCCCTGCGGGAAACCGCAGGGGAGCAATTCGGCGTCCCATAAAATACACAGGGCGGGAGGGCACCCCGCCCTTACTTATGGGGAATTTTAGAACCAACGCCCCGCAAGAGGGGCTTTTTTCATCGAAAAAAGAAACCGACGTCAATCGGCGTCGGTGGGGAAAGGAGAATGCTTAGGTGCGCAGCTCTTTTCTTTGTCGGTCAAAGAAGACGGAACGGTCGATTCCATAGCATG
>CANQSM010000166.1 GCA_947626525.1 uncultured Phocaeicola sp.
CCTTTCAGGAAGGACAGCACCTTATCCATTTCCTTTTCGTCCCCGTTTTTCAGGTAATCGTCAAACGTGGCAATCCTGCCGGATTTCAGTTTCTGTATCATCATGTTTACCCGTGGCACTGCCTCCGTATGGAAGATGATCTCGCTCATGCCGTCCTTTTTGTTGATGTCGGGCAGGACGGAATAAAGAATTCCGTATTTTTTTGCCATCTTCTCGACTTTCTTTATATCCTCCGTCGGGAACTGGAATACCTGTAAATCCCCGCCTTTCATAAGGAGCCTGCGCATGTCCGTCTTTCCCATCGTTTTTTCATGGTCCATGACCGCAATCAGGAAGTCAACCGCCTTTTTCATTCCTTCAATGGTTCCGCCGCAGACTTTCATAGCGATCTCTATCCCGTCATAGCCGACACGGATAATCTGGACCGCCTCCTGTATCTCTTCTGCCATACTATCTCCCCCTTCCCTGCTCTTTTTTCTGTACCTGCTTTTTCAGCCTCAGTTCATCCAGTGTACGGCTGCACAGATCTGCGGTTGCACTGTCCCTGTCTGAAAAATAATGTGTCTGTTGATAATTCCCGTCTGCAACCTCCCATGTGGCAAAGCTGCCGTCCTTCTGGTGTATCCCCATTTCTATCTGTTTACCGTCTGTGGGCAGCGTAGCCATTACGATATATTCCTCATGCAGCGTTAAGTTCATATCCACACCTCCTACAAACTTGCTTCTTTTTTTACCCGTTCCTGCATCTGTGCGGTATCCGTATGCCTGATTTCGTCCTCACTCATGGAAATGCCGCAGGCAGAGAGCAGCTCCGACAAGGTCTTTACTGCCTGTTCTTCCTGCACACGGTACATCTCAAGAGATACGAGCAGGTTTTCAATCCTCTGTATCCAGTCCGGCACGAAGCCCGTGAGCGTCTGGTATTTCCTGCATACGGCATTCCTGTCCGCACCTTCATCCGTAAGTTCATCAATCAGCTTATTTGTCAGTTCCTTATCATTTGTCCGGAAAGCAAACTGTACCACAAACTCCTTGTCCCTCTCTGTCATGGATATATTTTTCTGCCGGAACAGTTCCGCCGTTTCTGTCACTGCCTTCAGCCCCATTGCTGCCCCTCCTTCATCTTATTTTCATAGACAGCGATGTTTATGATCTCCTCCATCTGCGCTGCCGGGATTCTGCTGTTTATCAGCACAAGGAGCTGCTTATCCGACAGCCCTTTCTCAATGGCGTTCCGTACCTGCACAAGCTGTTCCGGTGAAAGGTCTTTTTCCGCAAGCAGCTTTACAATGTCCGTTTTCTTCTTAAAAAACAGGCGTGAGAACATGGCGCTCACCACGCTTCCCCTGTCCTTCCTCTCCATACGCTCCACCGGGACAAACCGTATAATATTGCCGTCCTTATCCACAACCGCAGCATGGTATTCAATTCCGGGATAAAGTGCTGTTTCCGGCGCACTGCCTTCTGCCTGCGCTTCCGGCTTGTTTTCCTTTTCCGGCTTTTTCGGCTCCGGCTCTGCCCTGCCTGCTTTTTTTACCTGTTCCTCCAACGCTTTCCTCTCCTTCCTTATTTCTTCCATCTCGCCATGCAGCTTTGCAATCTGCACCCTTGCCTCATTCAGTTCATTCTGCTGTTTTTCCAGCATCCTGTCCTTTTCGGAAAGCTGTGCGATGAGGTTGCCCTGTACCTGTGCATCCTGCCCGGCAGTTCCGATTTCTTTGAGCTTCTCATTCAAGGCGTCATACCGTTTCTCCTGGCAGGAAATTTTCTCGACCACCTCATGGATCTGCTGCATAAGCTCTTTTGCATATGCCGCATCCTGCCCGTTCACTGGCTCCGCCTCTTTAATCTTACAAAGGACCTGTGAAAAAAGGCGTTTCATGGTGTATGCCGTATTTTCCGCACTGGAAAGCACTTCGGTTATGGTATCCATTGGGACGCCCTTTTCATAAAACTCCAGCGCCACCGCCATCTGCTCGCCGCTTAAACCCTCTTTTAAGATTGCCGCCTTTTCCTCTTTGCTGTAGCCGTTGCGCAGGCATCTGGAATACACGCACATCTGCCTGTAATCGTACCTGCCGCCGCTGTATTCCTCTGTTTCCTCCTTTGTCAGACCGAACCGCAGGTCATCTTCTATCAGCTTTACGATTTCCTCGGTATACTTCGGGTTCTGCCTGAGCCTGCCAAGATACGCTTTCAAATCCATGCCGCTAAGCACTGTCCGTTCCTGCATAAAACCTCCAATCCTGCCCGTTTTGGGCAAAAATCAAGCAGCCTTCCGGCTGCAATGTCCTACCTGCTTTTCTCTTTTCGTCCCCTCTGCTTTTCCTGCTGCATTTCCGGTTCCGGTTTTCCTGCCCTTTCCCCTGCCGTAATCTCCGCAAGGATGCGGGCGGCGATCCGTTCCTCTTTCGCCACAGCCTTTTCCTTTTCCCTTATCCGTGCGATCTCACTCCGGTAATGTTCCTTAAATTCCGCAAGCTGCGCTGCCGTGTACCCCTCCTTTTCAAGCCTTGCCGCCAGCTCCACGTAGCGCATATGCTCTTTTTCAAACAGGTTCTCCCCACGCTGGAAACAGTTTTCACATTCTTTCAGTCCTTCCAGTTCCGCCGCAATATCAAAGAGCGGCTTCATCCTTGCACGTTCCTTGAATATCCGGCTTTTTTCCCTTGAAGTCTCTTTCTTCATGTCCGCCATCTGTAATGCCGCCTGCCTTATATCCCCCACCGTGGATGCACCATGCCTTGCAAGGAAAAGGTAATCTTCCTGTAATTTCTGCATCTTCCTGATGTCGTCACGGTACTGCCAAGCCTTGCTGTACGGACGTTTCTTTAAAAGCCCTGTTTTGTAAAGCCTTGCAAAATAGCGTTTCTGTATGCCGGACATTTTTGCCTTTTTATAGCGTTTTACCCGGCACCGCACAATCCTTGTCTCCTGCACCGCCTGTATCTTCTTATAAGAAGAAAGGCTTTCCTGTTCAATCCGTTCCCGTATGCGTTCCTCCGTGTAGTTTTCCCCAAGCGACCTGCACCGCCGGAACCTGCCCATGCCCATAGGCTTGATTGCAAGGTATTTTCCCTCTGTCCGGTATGCGTTCTTTATCCCATACCCCATGCCGGAAAGCACGGATAAAAAGGACTCATAGGTTGCCGACTGTATGATTGCTGCGTCAATGTCACGCTTTATCATATCCGCCCAGACAAATTTCCCGTCCCTGAAATCGTTCCATTCCTTGTAATTCTCGGACTTCTTTGTCCTGTCCTCCGATATTTCAATCGTGGAAAGCCCGTATTCTTCGCACAGGCGGTTCGTGATGGGCTGTATTTCCTTTGCCCAGTCCCCTTTCTTATAGCGGTACTTCCTGCCGTCCCGGAAACTGACGCTGTTAAAGATGATGTGACCGTGGATATGGTCCGTATTGTCATGCACTGCATACAGCGCCTCATAGTCCTTTCCAAGATATTCCTTTGCAAATTTTCCAATCACTTCAAAGGCAGTGTCCGCATCCACTTCCCCCTCCACAAAGGATATGATGAGGTGGTATCCCTGCCGCTGGTCCGTCTTGCCAAACTGTTCCTTTGTCTGCCGCATCTGCTCATACACCTGTTCCGGCTGGCAGTTCAGGGAACCGACGAGCCGCCCGCCGCCCGTTTTCTCCGGCACGGTGATATAGTCAAGCGCCTGCTTTAAGTGCTTCCCCGCATACCCTGCGCCGCAGTCCCCGATATAAAGTATCTTGCTGATTGCCAACCGTCCCTGCCCCCCTTTTTACTCTTACAGATTTCCTATCTTATCCGCAGCCTCCCTTACGGTCAGGTTGAGTTTTTTCATGCAGGCGCATAAAAATTCCCTGTCCTCCGTGCGGTACAGCTTTGAATTATAGTTCCTTGTAATCTGGTTGATGTTGTTCCCGATTGCGTTGACCTCATTGATCAGTTCTTTTAAAAGGATACGGATTTCAGGGTAATCGTTTGGATTTTGCGTAATCAGCAGGCGCAGGTAATCGGCTTCACACATTCCTGCCGCCCCTGCCTTTTCTGAAAGCGCCTTTGCCTCACCCGGCATGAGCCGCAGCGTTTTCCTTACGGAATGTATGCTGTCTGCCATTTACCTTGCCCTCCCTTTCTTCCCAGTCTGCTGCACGTCAGGTCTTTCCTTCCCACCATTTATACCCTGTACCAGTTCCTTCACCGCCCCGTCAATATCCCCCTTTGACCGTAAATTCTGGATAAACTGATCTACAAGTATCTCCGCTATATGCTCTATCTGTTCTCCGTATTTTGTCCGGTCAAACATGGCGTCAAGTACCTTTTCATCTGCACATAACTCCTCATAGCGGCTGCGCTTACCCACAAAATCAAGAAAGTTGTCCGGGTTTTCCATATCTGACCTTGCTTCTTTCAGAAGTTCATAATTCCATTCCATTGCGGAATCCACAAGGTCATCTATGGTAGTTTCCTCCCATACTGTCCTGTCTGTCTCCGCATTAAGGTCCCCCCGGCAGAGCTGCCCGTCTTTCTGCCCGACCACATAACCGTGACCGTCCATATAGCCGCATATCAGGTCTGCTTCCTTCTCATTCATTTGAAAGGATATGCCGTTTTCTTCCATGAACTTTATAAGCCCCGCCCCTGTCGGTATCGTTTCATATCCTTCTGCACCATGCTGTTCCTCCGGCTTTTTCCCCTGTACCTGTGAAAGATACACCTGTTCCCCGGTGTACCCGAAATCCTCATAACCGAATTGCAGCGTTTTATCTTCCCCCAGTTCCAGTTCCTCCGCAAGAA
>CANQSM010000167.1 GCA_947626525.1 uncultured Phocaeicola sp.
CAATAGAACTCCGCCCATGATATGTCTTTTACGTTTTGTATCGAGTATGTAGTCAAGCATTGACATCAGATTTTCAATACCGTCCATCTTTTTAACCCCTTCCGCGAGAAAGTACGGCGATTCCGCCGACGAAGCAAATTCCTGCCATCGCAGCAAGCGTATAAGATACGACCGTTAAAATACCATTCATAAATATAAACTCCTTTCCGATTACTCATATTTAGAAAAATAGTGATGTTCTACTTGGAACAGCGGAACTCCGTATTTACTGTATCCGCCGGCCATAAAGAATACCACCTCATAATTGATTCGAGATTCCATTTCTTCTCTAACAAGTTGGCAAATATCTTCTCTTACTTCGCATCGATCAACTCTTCCGTTCCACATAGCAGAGAATTGATAAGGCTGGTATATGACGTCATGAACCGTATCTGGAAAATATGGAGAATCAACTCTATTAAGAATGGTATCTATTACTAACCTTTTTCCTTCTTCACATTCTCCTTCGGCTTCTGCCATCGTACATAAAGCGATCAAATCAATTTCTTCATCGGTAAGTAATGGTAGTTCTTCTTCCAGTTCAGATTCCGTTATTATAGGTTCGGCTGCTATTGCTTCTGGACCGGTACTAAGCGGAACAACAGAAATATCCTCTTTTGAAGCTTGAACCAAAATATCAGTTTGCGATGCGGAATTATCATCCGGAACATTGTCTAATGCCATAATTGATAAAGATGAAACGACAACACCGATGAACAGAATGAATAAAATCAAAGGGTTTTTATTTCTTCTTCTTTTTCTTTTCATATTGACCTCCTTAGAATAGCCAAAATATAAACTTAACCGTTAATGCAATAGCAATAGCAGTTAGGCACAACACAAGCGCTGTTCCACAAAAATATCCAATGCAATGAGCAAGATTTTTTCTGTTCACGTCATAATCTCCTTTCAAAAAAGCTCCGGCCTCTTTTTACAGAAAACCGGAGCATCATCGTCAACATACACCTTGTTCAATTTTATCGAGAGAATCAAGAATCGGACCATCAACATTGAAATCCAGCAGAATTGTTCGTTCGTACCCATTAACAAAAGCTCTTGACCGCTCGCGATCGATTTCATAAATTCCAAAGTCTACATAGTTATCGCCCTTGTGCTTTGGATTATCCGGGTCATAAATCCATCCAACGGCTTGTCCTGCTTTTGTTGGCTTGATCCCAAGACGCTCATAAACTTCATTCAGGAACAAATATCCACGAGCTTTTAATCTATCGTTCGCATAATTCTGTTCCGAACGAAGAAACATCAGATTATATTCGGAATCTTTTTCCCAACCGGTACATCCGTCATCAAAGAAACGGGCATAATCACTGTATTGATTCGGATCGTCCGCAACCATCACGGTTTTCTTTACGGTTTTTTCTTTACCGTTTTCATCTGTGATTTTTTCTTCGATTTCTTTGGCTTTAATATTGTACTTTAATTCTCGATCAATCTCTTCTCCAAATCGTTCGATTACGCGGTTTCTATATTCTTTGAATCCGCGATCAACGGTTGCATAAGCAGCCGCAAGAGCAATATTCCGCTTTCTGAGAATATTTGTAGACGCGAGAATACTTGTTAAAGAAAGAGTTCCGAGAATGACTGAAGGAGCATAAAGCTTTGCAAATCTGATTCCGGTTTGAACATACACAATTGCCAAATCCTTTTTGGCGTCATCCTGTGTATATTGTTCGGAAAACTTTTTGCTCTCCTGAACCTTATGGATGGGTTCCTTCTTTTGCTTTATCAAGAATTGTGCTGATTTTTGTTGTTGCTTTGCAAGCCATAACAGCACTCACAACTGTTCCGGCTACACCAAAAGCAACTAAAATTTCCGGACTGTGTTTTCTAACGCCAAAAGCTAACTTATTAAATTTTCTGCTAACTTTGGTTGCGATTTCTGTTTTTTTCATGATTATCTATTCTCCTCTTCAAGATTTTTAACATGGTCAATGAGATGCTGGGTGTACCATAGAATTTTTTCCAAATCTCTTATTCCGTCTTTTTTCTTCCAACGGCAAGCATATTTGATGATGTTTCCGGTATCTGTTGCTTCAATACCGGTGAGGTCAAAAGTAAACGCCTCAATAACATCAATAACTTCCAAACCAGTTTCAGATTGATAATGGTCCGGATGAGATACCATCTTATCTTTCGATTCGTACATAACAACCTCCTTTAATTAAGTGGAAGGGCTTTCGGGAGTTTAATCGTATAGCCGTCTCGTATCCGTACAACCGAAGCATTACGAATATCTGTCCAACCGTATTTGTTATCCGTATAACTTCCGTTAATTCCGCATAAATCATAAAGATCCGCCACACTTACGACATCATAAGTTGAAATCAATTCGTCCATTCTGGACAGAACTTCTTCCGCTTCTCCTCGATTATCAAATATAATATCGTCATAACTGTATCCGTTCCTTATGGACGAGCCGCTATAATCCCGTCTGTCATCTTTTTTATCGTAATAACTGCGATATGAGATTTTTGACGCGGTCCCGCTTTTTGATGACTGACCTTTTTCGCCCCAAAGCAGCATACGAATTCCGCTGGTAAAAATATCATCAATCGCTTTTTTGATTGCCGGAATTAAAACCTCCATCAAAATATAAGATTTTACGTTTCCGGCGTCTTCTGAAATAAAAATATCAGCAAACTTTTTGATTTCGTTTTTCTTTTTGGTTTTTACTGTTCCGGTAATCGCTTTCTCCACTTTTTTCTCGGGAGCAGATAAATCCTGCATAAGTTGTTCCTCTTTGGATTTATGGGAGTTTGACTTGTATTCTTCCATGCATTTAACTCTCCTTTCATTCGACCAACCTGATTTTCCCCGGAAGGGTAATCTTTGCATTTACCATATAATTGTTTTCTTTTTTCCACTGATAGGTCAGATTGCAGCGTGCTTTCTTTTCAGATACCGCATTTGTCTGCCCTTTCCAACGGTTATCTACGCAGTTTTCAAAAGACATAACCGGACCGTCATAAGTATATCTATTCATAACAATTCTCCCTTCTAAAGAAAAATAAAAAGGGAAAGCACCTTGCTATAGGTACCTTCCCTCATGTTGGTCCACGATTTTTTCGTTTGAAATTACTCCTGGTCATCAACTTCTTCGTCGATGGTCTCGGAATCGGTTTGTGCTTCTTTAAGCTCCTTTTTGGCTTTGATTTTAGCCACAATCGGCTTTACTACATACTTATAGGCAATAATGCCAACAAATACGGATACGCCAATTCCGGCTGCAATCTTAACGCCTTTCTTGGAACCGCAGGTTGCGATTTCTTCCGTTGCTTCCAAAACCTCTTCGTTTGTCAAGATGTTGTTTGCTTCCATTGTTGTTTTCTCCTTTCAATTTTAGAAAAAATTTTTAAGTGGATTCCTCCATTAAATACCTTGTAAATTTTGCGAATTTATTTTTGGTAATCATACTGTGGAGATAAGGAATATCTGATAACAAGACAAGGTGTTCCGTCTTCCGCCAATTGTGAACTGAAATCCAAGTCGATATAACCCTTATCGATATTCCATCCAAGCTCGTCCCCAAGATCGGTTCCACTTAAGCCAATCTCGTAATAAAAATCATTTAATGAAATAAACATTTCATCTCTCATTCTGCGGTTTAACTCGTTTTCGGCTTTTTTGATCTTTTCGATATCCGATTTAAAATATCTTCCAGATATAGCGTCATAGCAAAGAGTATCTCCTTTCGTAGTAATAATTACTTCTCGACGTGTAACCGGGTCTTTATCAAGCTTATCCTTAGCAATTGCGTCGCGGACGGACTGCTCTTTTTTCTCTCCGATTGTTTCAACCACTTTTTCCTGATACTCTCTAAGCGCAGATTCAGAAAGCGTATATGCGGTAGCAAGAGCGGCATTTCTTCTGAAATTCACGGAACTGGCGCCGACAAGACAAAGAATAGAAACTGAACCGACAATTGTTGACGGAATATAACATGTCCATGCCGTTTTAATCGTCTCCGGTACGGTAAGTTTTTCTTCTCCTTTTTCTTCTTTTTTCTCTTCCAATAAGAGAATTGCTTTCGGCGTAGCGCGAACCGCCATAACAACAGTAGTAATCATTCCGGCAATTCCGATACCGGTTAAAATTTCAGGACTATGTTTTTTCATAGCGGTTTGAACACCATGAATAATGCCTTTGAATTTTGTTTTTCCCATCTCAGGATCTCCTTTCAAAAATATAAACCGCCCACAAGGGGCGGCGATTTAATCAACCAACCAGAAAGCCGGACGAACGCCAAAAGAGTTGCTCGCGTTGGAGAAGGTCGCATAACCATGGCTGGACACAACAGCGAAATTGGACGAAGAGACCGATTTTTTGGTAGCATTTTTAAGCCAGTACCATCCGTATTCATCGTTATAGTCGGCAACACGATTTTTTCTTTTCTTCATCAAAGGTAGTTGCTCATCGTTATCCGGTTCTAAAACTTCTTTGTACCAGTCATCATGACCAAACATCTGACCGTATGTAGGAATCGTCAAATCTCTTATTTTTTCCTTCATTTCTCTTGGAAACGCAGGCCATAATTTTTCTTGCAGCCACCGATTAAGATATGAATTATCAAAGCCGCCTTTATTAGTATTGTCTTTATTCATTTTTTCACTTGCAACACAATCGTCAAAGATAAATAAAGTACGATCGCCGTCATGCTTTTGTGCCGTTGCTGTAAATTCCCCAAAGCCTGTAAG
>CANQSM010000168.1 GCA_947626525.1 uncultured Phocaeicola sp.
GTTTCAGCTCATTATATATGGTGCTGCGGTGTACTCCCAGATGCGCCGCTATTTTCGCCTTGCTTAAGCCCTCTTTAAGCAGCGCCTCTATTTTTATCCTATCTGCCCTTGTCAGCTGGTGGCTACCCTTTTTATTTGCCATTGTTCCTACCTCTCTTTCGTTACGGTCTAAAACGACGAAAAGCCGCAAACTCTTTTACAAGTCTGCGGCACTTCCCTTAACTGTCCTGCTGCTCATTCTTTCTTAAATCTCGTCCATATATCCAGCTGTTATAATGCCCGCTGGCAAGGCTACTATAGCAATCCCCACAAAAGAGGAAAGCATAGTTACAACACGCCCAATAGTGGAAACTGGGTATATATCCCCGTATCCCATAGTCGTAAGGCTAACTGTAGCCCAATATATAGCCGAAAAGAAATTATCAAATGTATCTGGCTCAACATTAAATATAATCAATGCACATATGACAATGTATGCAGCAGCCAGTACGCACACCGCTAAAAGCGGCTCTTTTTGTTTCTTCATCACATTAGAAATTACAGTAATGCTTTTTGAGTACCTAAAAATCTTGAATACTCTAAACGTGCGTATCAGTCTGAAAAGTTTTAAAATCTTAAATCCAGACGTTATCATAGTGAACGTAGGAAGAATAGCCAAAAGGTCAATGATAGCCATAGGCGTAAAAGGATAGATAACAAATAGCTTTACCCCCCCCCCGAACTTTTGTTCGTTTTTCTATCTTCCCACACTTTTCCCAGCTTATAATCTGCCGTTATGAAACGTAGCAGATAATCTATAACAAAAATTGCAGCGGTTACATAGTCTATTGCCAGAAATAAAGTATTTATCTCTTTGAACGCCAAAGGAATAAGGCTAATTACAATAGCGCACATCATAACCACGTCGTAAAATCTGCTCACTTTGTCGTTTCCGTCCGACAGCTCTATTACCTCAAATATTCGTTTCCTCATTTTCGCCAGCCTCGCCATTTCGTATATTTTTTATTTCTAAAATCTCGTCGGCAGATGCGCCCAGCTCATTACATATCTTTGCCAGTGTTAATGCGCTCGGCGTAAGCTCGTTGTTCTCCCAGCGGCTTATGTCTTTTTGGTAGACTTGCAGGCGTTCTGCAAGTTCTTTCTGCGTCACGCCTGCGCTCTTTCTTACTTTTTTGATATTTGCGCCTAAATTCATGCTTTACCTCTCTTTTCTTTCGCTCTCATTACCAGAGCTACCAGCAGCTTTATCAGCCCTGCGGCTACCAAAAAAATACTTATTTTCAAAAGCATACCCTTTACTCGGCTTTGGGTTTGTGTTATATTCTTAGTAGGCGGCGGGCTTTCGCCCGCCTTTGGCTCTAACCTAATAGCTTGTCTATTATGATTAGTGCCGCCCCTACGATTAAGTCTATCAGTGCATTTGCCGCCAGCTCTTGCCATTTGATAGGCTTTTTCTTTTGTTTCTTTTTACCCAATCTGCCGTTTCTCCTTTCTGCGCCTTGCGCTTTATAGTTTCTTACTGTTCTCCTTTCTATGTCTTAAATTATATACCTTTTTCGGTATATTGTCAATGCGTTTTTCATAAAATTTACCAAAAAATAAGAGGGTAAGCAGCCCGTAAGCCGCCTGCCCTCATTCTTCTTACGCTAAGCGTGTGGCATAGTCAAGACTTATCCAGCCTGCGCCGCTTTTCAGCCTGCCCCAGCCTGCCGTACTTCCTTTGCCCGCTTTCACTTCCACAATGGTAAATACACCCTTGCCCGTATGCTCTCCCGTCTTTGCGTAGTTCGTCCCTGCGCCCGTCCTTATATTAAGGTCTAATATATCCACTTTAACCTTGAACGGCACGCCTGCTGCCGCCTGCGGCTTTTCCTGCGGTACTGCTGCCTGCTGCCCGCCTGCATATTTCTTGTAATACGCCTCGCCGTACCCTGCACGCTTTTTCTGTACCGCCCCGCTCTGGTCTGCTGGCTTTTCAAATCCCAGCAGCACGGCATCAGAGGCAGCCCGCACGCTCTTTGCGCCCTTTAATGTGCTGATAACGGATTTATAGCCTTGCAGTTCGTCCCACAAAAAGGCAAGCTGCATATCCAGACTGCCGATAGATGCACCCGCCTTTTTCGCATAGTTAAGTAACGCCTGCTTTCTGGTGTGGTACGTCCACTGCGCCAGCCCGTAGCCCGCCTTGTCCTTTACAAAATTGCCGTAGCTGCCATTATCCACGGCAGCCGTATACTGTGCATCTGTCATATTAAGGCTCTTGTTATAGCTGTTTTGCAGATTGCAGGAATTAAGCCCGCTTTCCGCATACAGATTACCCATTAAGCCTGCCACGGCGTATGCGTTTAAGCCTTTGCCCGCCAGATACTCCCAGATTGCCTTTTCCGTGTTCCCATTCTGCACCATGCCGCCTGCTGCCGCCTTGCTGTATACCGCCCTGCCGTCCCAGTCGTATACGGTGTAGCCGTCCGTGCAGGCTTTCTTTGCATTATCCAGAGAAGAAAAAGCCCCTATCTGGCTCTTTGCATCTTCCCAGCTCTTGCGCACACGGTATAATCTATCTGTCTGGCTGCTGCCAGCAGATGCAGCGCCGCTGATTTTCTTCTTAAACTCTTCCCATGTGTGCGCCGTTGTGTTATATACATACGGGTTGGGGCAAATCTTCCCCGTAACGTCATAATGCCTTATGACGTGCGACGCAGGCACATTATACTTATCCATTAAGTACCGTGTAAGCTCTGCCGCAGCCTCTACCGTTGCGTCCTCAAAATACCAATCTTTATCGGTAGCGCCCATGCTCGCCGTGCTTTTCTTCCTTACGCACATTTCGATACCGATACTGTTTGCATTTCTGCACTCTGCGTGCTTATAGGACTTAGCGACGCAGTGCCACGCTACATTTTTATCCTCTACGCTCTGCCAGATTGCCCCGTCATACCCTACAAAATAATGCGCAGAGGTGTTGCGGTTGCCGCCCGCAAAGTAATTGCAGTTTGCCTTTGCGTCCCCCAGTGCGCCCGTATAGTGAATGACGATATACTTAATTCTTGAAACGCTGCCCGCATTGTGATTGTAGCCGCTTATCAGCTTGTTAATTTTCCTCATGGTCTTTACCGTCCTTTCTGCATAAAACAAGCGCCTGCGGTTTCCCGTAAGCGCCTGCTGCATACTGTCTATGTTTTATTATTTTTCCTGCTGTCTGTATCCCTCTACGCTGCCCGTGGTGCTGTTTCCGTCCAACTCGTCCGTGTCTGGCAGCTCGTCCGTGTATTTCCCCAGAAACGCCCGCACCGTCGCCCAGACTTTCTTAACGGGCAGCCCGCAAAGCGCCATGTTCTTAAAGATGCTCACTACCTCATAAGCAATATAGAGAAGTGCGAAAAATTCAGCCACGCCCACGCTTGTAAGCCCCAGCTGGTTACGTGCCGCCTCTGGGATAAAGCCGATAAGATTAACCTTTATCAGCATATCAATAGCCAGCATAAAAACAAGTGAAATAAGCATGCCCACTTTTCTTATTGCGCCGTCAATCCCTGCGCAGCTGTTAAACTTTTTTTCTCTTATCGCCCGCAGTACTCCGAAAATTGTATCAAATACAATCGCAAGTACCACCAACCCAATAACCTTGTTGTGTGCCGCCGTGTTGATAAATTCCATAACCTTCATTTCCATAAATCCTGCCTTTCTGCTTTTGCAAATTTAATGCCCGCTCTTTCAGTCCTGCGCCGTCGTACCCTGCTACGCTCTCCCAGTTTTCCAGCGTGGCTGTCAAATCCACAATAAGCCTGCTTTGCTGTTCAATGATGTTCTGCTGCTCTTGCAGCACTTGTAGCAAATTGTTATCCATGTACCCACTCCTGCGCCTGCTGGTCTATGCCGCCTTTTTGTATGGCTGCGTCTGCCAGCGTTTTTATTTTCTTCCGTAGGTTGTAGCTGTCGGCGTGTCCTGCGTGTCCCGTCCAGCTCTGTATGCTCTTTTGCAGCTGCTCTTTCGTGATTTTCCCGCTCTCACACTTCTTGATTGTCCGCTTGACACGCTTAATGCTGTCTGGTCTTACCTTTCTGTGCGTCGCCCTGTGCCTGTAGCCTACAAAGTCTACCCCGTTCTTTGCCGCCAGTATCGTAGTCTTAGGGTTAAGCGCAAGCCGCAGCTCTTCCCTTAAAAATACCTCTATGTCTGTCAGCCAGCGCCGCAGATCTTCTTTGTCTGGGCTTAAGATTATAAAGTCGTCCATGTACCGTATGTACTGCTTTGCGCCCAGCGTGTGCTTGACGTACTTATCCAGCTTATCCAGATAAATATTAGCGAACAGCTGGCTTGTAAGGTTTCCTACTGGTATTCCTATGCCCTCTGGCATATTGCCGTTATGGTCTATGATTTTGTCCAGCAGTGCCAGTGCTCCAGCGTCCTTAATAACCTTGCGTATTTCAGCCTTGAGTATTCCGTGGTCTATGCTCTGAAAATAATGGTGTATGTCTGCCTTGATGGCGTAAAGCGGCTCATCTGGGTGGAATTTCTGCCACTCATATAGCCAGTTTTTCAGCGCATCAGAGGCGGCGTGCATACCCTTACCTTTTCGGCATGCGTAAGACCGAGATATAAAACGTTTGTCAAATATAGGCTCCAGCACGTTGTTTATGGCGTGCTGTACCACCCTGTCATAGAATGGCAGCGCCATTATCTGCCGCTCTTTCGGCTCGAATACCTTAAAATAATGGTACTCGCTTGGCTC
>CANQSM010000169.1 GCA_947626525.1 uncultured Phocaeicola sp.
GTTCTTTGTAAAGTTACAAAATATCTATCATATTGGCAAATAATTAGTTGACTAAATTCTGAATATCCCTACATAGACTGTTTCTCGGTACATATGAGTTAGATGCACCCAAAGAAGAATCGTTCAGTGATCTTTGGAATGTTTGTGAAGCATTTTTGGAAGGTAGTAAAGAGAAGCCTCGCAAATTGGCTGAACTCATTAACACACTTAAGGCGCGTCCATTTAAGCTCAAACAAGGCGTGATTGATTTGTGGATACCAACATATCTCATTATTAAGAAGAATGATTACTCTTTATATAATGATTCGGGAGTCTTTATTCCTTTTATTAATAGAGAGGTATTAGATATTATGCAGAAATCACCGGGCGGATTCCAAATTAAAGCATTTAATGTAGAAGGAGTTAAGCTGGATTTGTATAATAAATATCGTGAAGCATTAAACCTTAGTCAAGATAGTGAATTTACGGCTGCTAGCCTTATAGAAACTATTAGACCTTTTTTGGTGTTCTATAAGAAACTTAATAAATATACTAAACAAACAAAGCGGCTCAAAAAGACGACATTGCAGTTCCGTAATGTATTATCTACCGCCAAAGACCCCGAAAAGACTTTTTTTGAGGATTTGCCTCGTGCTTTGGGTTTCAAGGATAGTGTCCTCGCTAGTAATGATGAGGTTTTGAAGAGCTATGTAGATCTATTGCAGAATGCGATAAGAGAGCTTCGGAGTTGTTATGTTAATCTGATTGGGCGCATTGAGAATGCGCTCGTCGATTCGTTGAGTTTAAAATCGACAGACTTTATTCAATACAAAAAAGAATTAGAGGAACGATACTCTTGCTTCAAAACATATTTGCTAACTGATAAACAAAAGGCAATACTCAACAGAATATTATCTCCGGCAGCAGATAAGGTTTCTTGGTATCAATCGTTGGCATATGTCATATTAGATAAGCAGCTTGAAAATTTGCTTGATGAAGAAGAAGCATATCTGATAGATAATTTGATCCACTTGTTCAAAGAGCTGGATAAATACATAGATATTAGTCGTCAGAATCTTGAACATGAGGACAATTTTATTCGGATAGAAATGATCTCAAATGATGGAGCAATATCACCTCAAGTAGTACGGCTTAATAAGAACAAGATTGATGTTGCACAAAAAATTGAAAAACAAATAGATAAACTGTTATCGGGAGACAGTGAGGTCGATGCATATGCTTTATTAATGATTCTTAAAAGGAGGTTGGGAGATGAGTAAGGTAAGACATGTCTTAGGTATATCAGGCGGCAAAGATAGTGCAGCACTGGCGATCTATTTGAAGCGGTTGTATCCTCAGCTTCCTATAGAGTATTATAATACTGATACAAAATGTGAATTGGCAGAAACTGAAAAATTGATTGAGAATCTAAAATCATATTTAGGGCATATTGAGATATTGGTTGCGGCCGAAGATAGCCCTGAACCAACTCCATTTGATCATTTTCTTAAAATTAGTGGGGGATATTTGCCGTCGCCTCAAGCTCGGTGGTGTACACAAAAAATGAAGCTGGCAGAGTTTGAGCGATTTGTGGGTGATGATCCTACAATATCGTATGTCGGGATTCGAGGTGATGAGGATAGAGAGGGATATGTTTCAACCAAACCTAATATTCAGGCTATATTCCCATTCCGGAAAAACATTTGGAGTATAGATGTGATTCATAATGTTATGCAAAATAGCAACATAGGTGTGATTTCATCTCTATACAAAAAGTATGCGTCTAATGATATATTGGATGAAGCTCTGCAGATTATAGAGATTCCTACATCAAAAAAATTCTTATTCAGCCGGAAGTTCAATGCTTTATTGGATTTGAGTGTTAAGACCTTTAATAAGGTGGTCTTTGAATATCTCAAGACAACTGATTATCCCGCAGGAAAGTTAGAGGATTTTCCTCTAATAGATAATGAAGATATCTTGGTAAAAGAAGATATTTTCAATATTCTAAAAGATAATGGAGTCGAGGTGCCAGCCTATTACAATCCAATTCCGTTCGAGGTTGATGGGGAAGTAGGGACATACAATAGAAGTCGTTCTGGATGTTATTTCTGTTTTTTTCAGCAACGTATAGAATGGATATGGCTTTTGGAACAGCATCCGGACCTTTATAAAAAAGCTATGCAATATGAAAAGGATGGTTATACATGGATTCAAGGTGAAACGCTTGAGGAGTTAAGTCGACCAGAGAGAGTTCGCCAGATCAAGCTTGATCACATCAAGAAGCAGGCTAATTTGAAAAGTAAAAATTCAAGTGGTCTTTTGGTGGATATGTTTGACGATGACGATGAAATACCTTGTGCTAATTGTTTTATATAGATATGGAGGAGGTGATTAAATACATATATTATGGGAGTGAATTCGGTGCAATAGTTAAATCCAATGATAATGAATTGTGGTTTAATATGGATCTCTATTGTATTGTTCTCAAATTATCATCCCAGTCATGTCTCAATTTAAATAATGATGATTTACCAAGTTCAATCGGAGCACTCACTATTGAGAGCTTATTAAATATTAATAGCTGTGATATAGAGTCTGTTACTATTCTATCTGGAAAATATATTCCAAGCGATGAAGAAAATATGCATGAGCACTGTAGACCATCTACTTATATTACATCGGAAATATACAGACAAATTAATATAGATTTCCCTTATGCTATTTCATCCTCAAAGACGGGGTATTATTGTGTAGAAGAAAGTACTATGTGTCCAGAGGTATGGGAATATGGTTCGGTTTTTACTATTGGAAAGGACTATTGGGATAATATAGAATTGTATAAACATTTTACACAACTTTTTGAGAAGGCATCTATGATTGGTGTCCCACAGTTTTATCATACATCTAATCGCCCTAAAGATAATTATGAAATAAAAGTATTGTCTTCCAACACAAAAGCAAGAAGACTTGGATATCTTAAAATCATATTGGATATGTTTAAAACATATCCAAAAATCTCTATAGCTCATATAAATATAAAGTTTGAGGAGTTTGTAGGTAAATATAGAGACTTTTTGTTTTGTTATAAAAATAATAAAGGCGAAGTTATTCGGACAAAAACAGGGAATTCTGCTAAGCCATATATAGAATTAGCGGAACAATTAGGTTTAATTCATAAAACGCTTGGTTATTATACACTTGGCAAAGACGGAAGAGTGTATAATGAGATTAGGCAGCATTTAACATTCAATGAACAGAATCCATTCTTGTTGAATGACTTTGATGTTGTGTTTTTTTTAGAATTATTACTAAAAGAAGATTACCTGTATTTATATACCATCATTACATTAACGCATGAGATTGATAATATTTCATACAAATTTTTGCAATCAAATTTTCAAACAGCCTTGCTAGAACAATGTAGGTCGTATATAGAGGAAGTAAAATCGCATCAACCTTTTGACAAAATACAATCTATCAAAAATAGAATTCATAGAATCCAGAATTGGAAAAAGCCTGATGTGTATATGGAACATGTTCTTATGCCTAGACTTAATTGGTTATATGACATGGAATTCATTTGTCTAAATGAAGATTTATCTTTTTATTTGACTCAAAAAGGACGATATCTATGTTATAATCTCTCGCTATGGAACGATATAAATTTCAAAAAAGTTGTATCGCCCATATGGTTCTTAGATAATTTTTTCATGCAGATGATGGATCCGATTTTAGGCTTGCGAGGGAATAAATTTACAGTAGCGGATTACCCAACTATCAAAAATTATATCAATAATTCTTTTTTATTGTTTAGGACGTTGGCACCTAATCGAGTGACATTCTCACAGATGTCGAAATTTATTAGGAATATGCTTTATTTTAAAGATAATAAATTGATTGAATCAGAAGATATTAAGAATTTGTTTGGAAAGTTGGACTTTTCTGAATATATTTATAAGTATCAAAAACAATATGAAGACGGATATGTACAAAAAAAACAATAAATAGCATATGAATATCGAGCAATTGAATTTGAAGTCTAATCCTTTTAGGTTAACACCATCTATAGACTCAAAAGAAATAATATGGGCGGGATTCCCGGAGATTAAAGAAAAAATAGAGAATCGTATTAAACGTTCTATTAGTATACCTAATTCTAGTTTGATACTCAATTGGGGTGAGTATGGCAGTGGAAAAACACATGCTTCAAGATATTTTAACAAACAAGATGTCTTAGAGGAGCTTGCTGATACTAATACTATTCCATTTTCTATTAATTTATCATTTCCCAAAAGTAAGGATCCTGTAAAAGAGTTATATACTCAAATAATAGACAGAATTAATTTTGTAGAACTCCGTTCCCGTGTTAACGGGAAATTCCATGATCTAAAGGAGGTTCTGAATATTATTACACAGAATACATTAATTCGTCAGGTTTTATGTCTACTATTTGATAATGAAGAGGACCTTATGGGGATACGCGAATATCTCTATGGTGGATCTTTTCGAAAATTATCTTCAAAAGGGATTATTCGCAAGCTATCATCGGATAATGACTATATTGATTTAATAACCAGTTTATTCTCTTTACTTAGGGATATTCAGAATTTAGTCAACTAATTATTTGCCAATATGATAGATATTTTGTAACTTTACAAAGAA
>CANQSM010000170.1 GCA_947626525.1 uncultured Phocaeicola sp.
TTCTGGCATTTATAGGAGTCTCGCAAGATTCTGCAGCCGTCATCTGCAGCCTTTAACTGAATATCCCTAATTATTGGAGGGCCACCATGTCAGGCGTATTCGATTCATGGAAGAGCTACTGATAAAAATTCAATGAAAGATGATTATAGAAACTATCTGTTTGAGAGTTTTGTAAAAGTTGTAGAAGCTTTTAAACCTAAAGCTTTTATTTTCGAAAATGTGAAAGGCATGCTTAGTGCAAAACCAGGCGGACAATTAGTTGTTGAACGTATTTATCAAGCTTTTAAGGAAATAGGATATACGACATTAGAACCAAATGCCTTTGCAAGTGCTGTATATAATGCGTATGATTATTCTGTTCCTCAAAATAGAGAACGTGTTATATTAATTGGAATAAAAAAAGGAGAAAATTTCTCACTCTCGGATTTCTATAATGATTTTTCCGAACATGTATGTTCAGAACATAAAGTTGTAAGAGATGCAATAGGAAAACTCCCTCCAATATATCCATTACCGATTGTTGAAAAAATCAAAGGAAAAAATGTTTCTCACAAAGCTACTGATGAGTCTGATCCATATCATCTACCAAGACATTGTAGTGCAAGAGATATTGAAGTACTTAGGGAATGGATAACAAAAGGAATGAATAAATGTAGTCAGCAGGAAGCAATAGATTTCTATAAAAAAGTTACAGGAAGAAATACGCTCTATCGTAAATATAGAAATTTAGAATGGGATAAGCCATCACCAACAATTGTTGCACATTTGCAAAAAGATGGTTTTATGTTTATTCATCCTGATCCAAAGCAAGCTAGATTCATTACAATACGTGAAGCTGCAAACCTGATGACTTTTCCAGAAGATTATGAATTTATAGGAAATAGAGCTTATTGTTACAAGATGATAGGGAATGCTGTTCCTGTTAATTTTGCAAAGTCAATTGCAGATTCATTATATAGAATAATAAAATAAAATGGCAAATATTTTAATAGCATGTGAAGAAAGCCAAGCGGTATGTAAGGCTTTTAGAGAAAGAGGACATAATGCATTTAGCTGCGACATAATTGAATGCAGTGGTGGACATCCGGAATGGCACTTTATGGAAGATGTTCTTAAAGTTATTCCTAATCGTGGTGGTCATCTTGAGAATGGAAGTTTATATTTTCTTCCAGAAGGAGAAACATGGGATTTAATGATTGCACATCCTCCATGTACTTATTTATCAGTAAGTGGGGCTAGATGGTTATATCATCCAGATGATGCTGGATTACCGATTGAACAAAGAAGAGAACATCCCAATCACTTAGGAAGAAGGCAACATAAAAAAGAAGCAGAAGATTTTTTTATGGAGTTTACAAAGACAGATATAAAAAGATGGGCGATAGAAAATCCTGTTGGTTGTATGAATTCAGTGTATAGAAAGCCTGATCAAATTGTTCAACCATTTTGGTTCGGGGACTCTGCTTCAAAAAAGACATGCCTTTGGCTACATAATCTTCCCCCACTTGTTCCAACAAAAATTGTAGATCCAGGTGAGAGGGTTGTTTTATCAAGTGGGCGTTCATTACCCAAGTGGTATTCAGATTCTTTCAATACAAAGATATCGACTGAGGAAAGAAGAAAATTAAGAAGTAAAACATTCCCAGGATTTGCAGAAGCATTAGCTGAACAATGGGGTAAATTATTGTAAAAATGGCAGTTAATATTAAAATTCAACGTTTTAGGACAAATGATATAGTTGATAATGGCGGTAAACAATTTGAATTAGGCAGGTCGTGGTGTGAGGACTTTTTAAAAATCCCGAATAATGCCATGAATCCTGTAATTAATCTTGTTTTTAAACCTTTAAGTGTGGAACAAGAAAAATTAGCAGGTTCTCGTATCGAGTTAAAACTGTCTAACGTTACTTTTAGAGGAGATCGGAAAGCTTATTCAAATTCTGATACTGGTCGTTCGCAAATTAAGGACTTTTTTATTGATAAGTTAAAGTTAAAATGGCCAAACAATTCTTCTGACTATTTTGCTATTATGTATACAGGGTCAAAAGAATATATTCTATATTATATTCCTAGACTTTTATATAATAACTTTTTTAATTTTTTTCAATCTCAAAATGTCAATGTAATAGCAACTCCCGAAGAGCCTTCATCTCAAGAATCAAAAACAAAGAATCTTCAGCAGATATATTATGGGGCTCCAGGAACAAGCAAGTCTCATACAATCAAAGAAGAGACAAAAAATGCTGAGGTTATTCGTACTACTTTCCATCCTGATAGTGATTATTCTACATTTGTTGGTACCTATAAACCTACTACTGAGATGTTGCCTATATGTGATGAATTGGGTGTACCAATCAAAATTGATGATAAAGAATTACATAAAGAACAAATTGTGTATAAGTTTGTTGAACAGGCATTTTTACAGGCTTATATAAATGCATGGAAATTATGGAAAGAAGGTAAGCCTCAATATCTTATAATTGAGGAGATAAACCGAGGTAATTGCGCCCAGATTTTTGGAGATCTTTTTCAGTTGTTAGACCGTAATGATAATGGATATTCAGATTATCCTATTACTGCAGATAAAGATTTGGAAAAACAACTCTTAAGTGAGTTTAAAGATATTAAATTGAGTGATGATGAAAAGAATGCAATAGATTCAATGTATGATGAAAAAGGACTTGCGGATAAAGTCTTAATTGGTAAACAGTTGTTGTTGCCTAATAATCTTTATATATGGGCTACAATGAATACAAGTGACCAATCATTGTTCCCAATTGATTCAGCATTCAAACGCCGTTGGGATTGGAAATACATGCCGATTTCTGATGCAGGTGAAAAGTGGGTTATTGAGATTGGCGAAAAACATTATGACTGGTGGTCTTTCATAGAAAAGATTAACGATAAAATAAGTAGTACTACCAATTCTGAAGATAAGCAACTTGGCTATTTTTTCTGTAAAGCAAATAAGGATAAAATTATCACTGCAGAAAGATTTGTTGGTAAAGTACTGTTTTATCTTTGGAATGATGTTTTCAAGGATTACGAGTTTAGCGATGATATTTTTAATGATGAAAAAGACACTGATGGGAAAGTATGTAAATTGTCCTTTGCCAAATTTTACACGCCTGAAGGAAAAGACTCTAAAATTGTATTAGAGAAAGTTGAGCTGTTTTTGAAGAATCTTAAGATTGATCCTATTAATGAATCTGTAGCATCAGCAACTTCAATGTCTGATGATACTGTAGAGTCAGCAGATTCTAAGTTAGTAAGTGATGAAACTAAGGAATAAGTAATGCGAATACTCATTGAAGAATATCAATATAATGTAGATGCCATAAAGGATGTCCTTTATGGCATTGATGCATTGGAAAATGTTGAGGGTAAGGTGTCAATACACTATGTAGGATATTATTATAATGTTCTGCTTCAGGATTGTGTCTTTATTCTTCCTAAAGTGCTACTTATGGAAGATGAAGAAGAGGAAAAAGTTAATTTGGTTTTTGGTAAATATCGCCCTGAAGATATAATGAACCTTGATGAACATAATCCATTGAAAAAAAATGAGAGAGACTTTATTTATAAATTTGCAGTATGGATATACCGTTCCATAGTAGTATATAAAAATGATAAGAAATTAGATACTAGTATTGTTTATCAAGTGACAATGCAACAGGTTCTGCAAGGTAAATATACTAGAAGCAATACTTATCTTGACATATTGCTATCGCTTATTCAGTTTGCAAAAGAAAATCAAAACTTCTTCTTTTATATTGTAAAGAATATACATAGTGGGGTAAATAGAATAAATTGGACCCGTACAATTGCTACACAACCAGCCATAATCCAAAATGGAATTCCGGTTTATTCAAATCCGGTGAACAAGAAGCATCAAATAAACTTCGATGAAGAGTTAATTGTTATATTTTTTTCTATCCTCAATCATATAAGCAAGGTATATGGATTTCAAACCAATATTTATATTCAATATAACTTGATTAAAGGTAAGAAATTTGAAACTTATCTTAATGGATATGGATGTACCCGCTTGCGACAGATAAAATACAAGTATTTCTCTGATAAATCTCTTGAGTTATGGCAATTATGTTATGCCTTTTTTAATGAGTCACACAAATTAAAGGTCTCAACTGCGCATAAAGAATATTTGTTGGTTAAAAACTTCTATATAGTATTTGAGGCAATTATTGATGAACTTATTGGTGATAAACCTCTACCTGATAAAATGAATAAAGAGCAGGAAGATGGGAAAATTATTGATCATTTATTTACAGCAAAAAGCCTCATAGATAATGAAAATAAACAGACATACTATATTGGCGACAGTAAATATTATAAAATGGGACATGAAATAGGTCCTAAGTCTGTCTATAAACAGTATACATATGCTAGAAATGTGATTCAGCATAATGTTGATATTTTTAATGCTAAAGGAACAACAGATTCAGGGGTTAAATTAGGGATATTCAGTTAAAGGCTGCAGATGACGGCTGCAGAATCTTGCGAGACTCCTATAAATGCCAGAAAAC
>CANQSM010000171.1 GCA_947626525.1 uncultured Phocaeicola sp.
TTGCGTATTGCATCAGAACAAGGGCGACAACAACGTGCGGGGTCATATCGGCACTGAGATGAACAACAAGGCAGAGACGGTGCTTGTCATCACCAAGAGCACCACCAATCCCGATGTCAGTGAGGTGAAGGCTATGCACATCCGTGAGAAGGAATTCAAGCCGTTTGCTTTTACCGTCAATGAGGAAGGACTGCCAGAGGTTGTGGAAAGTTTCAAAGGGGATGAACGCCAAAACAAGAAGAACGCAAGAATAAATTTCAAAGACATCTCCATTGAACAGCACCGTGAAGCCCTTTCTGAGGTTTTCAAGGATCAACCTATTAAAGGTTATGAGAATGTTGTTCTTGCCATGATACCTGCTTACGAGGAAATTGGGTACAAACGAGGAAGAAGTGTTATGGCAAAACTGCTTCAATATTTGGTAACAGAACTGAAATTGGTGGTTAAGAGAGATAAGATGTTCTTCTATGACCTCACACCTACAGAGGCTGATTTATTCTGTGACGATGAATAAAAAACACTCCAGAAAACAGTTTACTTTACGTCCGTGCCTATATAGGAGAATGATAAAGTAAACTGTTTCCATGGACAAAGTGAAAAACGACAGAAAATCACTCCAGATTTTAGTTTACTTTACGCCCGTGCCTATAGGGAATTAAATGGATGGAGTGTTTTACTGATAATAAATGAAAGTACAATGAATATTGAACAATCGAAGAAACTGAGCATTATAGACTTCCTGGACAAGGAGAATGTAACGCTGAAAAAGAAGAAGGGCAATGCCTACTGGTATCTGTCACCCTTCAGGAACGAGAAGACAGCCTCGTTCAAGGTAAGCAAGAAGGAGAACCTGTGGTACGACTATGCCATACAGGAAGGAGGTGACCTCGTGGAGCTGGTAAAGCGCATGTATAACAAACACTCCGTTTCCGATGCCCTCGCCTTCCTTGCGCCCAAGGATATTGCCGCTGTGGACAAGGCGATAGAGACCGCCATCGAAGCAAAGGAATTCACCACTACCAAGATGAATGACGTACAGCTGCTTCCGCTGCAAAATCATTCATTGCTGTCATATTTCAGTAGCCGAAAGATTGATATCACCATCGGTAAGATGTATTGCAGGGAGATACACTACAAGGTTGAGCAGAAGCATTACTATGGTATCGCCTTTGGCAACCTGAGTGAAGGATACGAGGTACGCAATCCTTATTTCAAGGGCTGCATCGGGCATAAGGACATCACCCTGCTTGCCCATACGTTCAACGAGTGGCAAAGCGGTTGTATAGTTTTTGAGGGCTTCATGGATTTCCTTGCGTATATGACCCTCGTCAAACAGCAAGACCGATGGTTTGCCGTTGAAAGCCCTTGCGACTATATGATACTGAACTCTGTGGCCAATCTTAAACGGGCATTGCAGTACCTTGACCGTTACACCCACATCCACTGCTTCCTCGACAACGACCAGGCAGGACGCAAGACGGTTGAGAGTATCAGCAATGTATTCGAGTACAGGGTGACGGACGAATCCTTCAGGTATGCCGACTACAAGGATGTCAACGACTACTTGATGAAGAAGAAACGAACGGCATCTGAATGACATTATAAAGACGAAAACATCATCATTTGGTGCAAAAATGGCTCAAATGCATTGAAATCTCATATCAAATCCGCACTTTTTCGCCAAAACATGCCTGATTCTCGTCTATTATCATTATCTTTGCACTGTTTTCATTAGCAATGATAATCGTGCAAATATGATTAAAACATGAACAAGGCAGTAATTATAGCAGGCAAGACTATTCCGATGCGGCTTAAGAATCGGAGTGAACTGAAAGGTGTGTTTACCGATGCACTGCTGATGTTTTCGTTCTATGACATAGAGTATATGGGAGCCCAGTTTGTGGTGTTGGAAAGCAAAACAGCTGTACACCTCACGCCCGTGCAATGCAAGAAGCTGACATCAAACCTGTCTGCGGTTTTGGGGAAGCCATGCGTGATAATGTTCGACCAACTGGCTTCATACGAACGGAACAGGTATATTGAGCAAGGCGTGTATTTTGTGGTGAGCGGCAAGTACGTCTTTCTGCCGTTCTTCCTCATCAATGCAAGGGACAGTGCGCCAATCAACAAGGAACGGCTGCAACCTGCTGCCCAATACCTGCTGCTGTATCATCTTCAGCGCAAGAGTTTGGAAGGCTGTACCCTGTCGGACATGGAAAAGCTGCTGCCCTACAACTATCTTGCCATCAGCCGTGCAGTCCGCCAATTGAAGGCAACATATTTGGTTGATGTGGAGGTGAGCAACAACGGAACGAAGCGCATACACTTTGAAAAAGAAGGCAAACAACTCTGGGAAGTGGCTGAACCGTTGATGCAGAATCCTATCAAATCAGTATGGTACGCTGACGAAGAAGTGGCTCAGGGCGTGGTTGGAGGCATCAATGCCCTGTCGCATTACTCGGAACTCAATCCGGAACGGATGCAGACGAAGGTCATCTATGATCCAGAGTTTAGAAAAGCCAAAGAGATTGGTGCACTGCCCGACCTGAACATTCTGGACGGTGGCACCAGAATAGAAGTGTGGAAATATCCCCCGGTCATTGAGAAGGAGGATGGTTTTGTGGACCGCCTTTCTCTTGTACTCTCATTGAGAGAAGAGGATGACCCAAGGGTAGAAAAAGAAATTGAATTAATGATTGACAGATTATGGTTAAAGGAATAGAAAAGTTCAGGGAGGCATTCAGTGCTTTCTCTGAGAATTATGTGATTATAGGTGGTACCGCCTGCAATGCGGTACTGAGCAAGACCATGGTGGAACCACGCGCCACGGTCGATATTGACATGATACTGGTGGTTGAAAAGATGACAGCTGAGTTTGCAAATGCCTTTTGGCAATTCGTAAAGGAGGGTCAATACAGGAATGGCAAGCGCAAGCGTGGGGAAAACAAGTCACCGGCATACGAGTTGTACCGCTTTGAGGACGGCAAACCGGGATTTCCTGCCAAGATAGAGTTACTTTCTAGGCACTCCGACCTGCTTGGGGAGCCTTCTGGCTTCCATTTGGAGCCGATACCCACAGGAGAAGACGTGTCGAGCCTCAGTGCCATCATGATGGATGAAGAATACTATGAACTGACGGTGAACAACAGCTATGTGGAGGACGGTCTGCGCTATGCTTCCCATTATGCCCTTGTCTGCCTGAAGACCAAGGCTTACCTCAATCTGCTGGCAGAACGCGAGGCTGGACGCATGGTAAACACCAAGGACATCAAGAAACACCGCAATGACGTGCTGAAACTGATTGCAGGAGCAGATTTCTCAGAGACGTTGGCAGTGGTCCCGTCTGTTTGGGACACTGTACAATCCTTCGTCCTGCGTATTGAAGAAGAACTGTCGGCAAATTCCAAGTCATTGAGAGACGCATTAGGACGAACAGAAGAACAAATACGTGTGTATTTGGACATCCTGCGCAATGCGTTCATAAAAGAATAGCCAATATGAAGATACAATACGCATCCGATCTGCATCTGGAGTTTGCCGACAACTGGCGGTATCTGAAAGCCCATCCCTTGGAGGTGACGGGCGACATACTGCTGCTTGCCGGCGACATCGGCTATCTCGGCGATGATAACTACTCCCGACATCCCTTTTGGGACTGGGCATCGGAGAACTACAAGGAGGTGCATTGCTGCATGGGCAACCATGAGTTTTACAAATACTACGATGTGGAGACACTGCCCGACGGCTATCTCATGGAGATACGTCCCAACGTGTTCAGCCACTACAACGGTATTGTGAGGATTGGCGACACCGACATCATCCTCTCCACCCTTTGGTCGAGGATTCCTTTGGAGGACGCTTACTTCACCGAGCAAGTGATAAGCGACTTCCGCCGTATATTATATAAAGGTGAACTGATGACCCATGCCCAGTTCAATGCCGAGCATGAGCGATGCCTCACATTCATCAAGGATGCTGTGGCACATTCGCAAGCAGCCCATAAGATTGTCGTCACCCATCATGTGCCGTCGTTCCGTATGCTCCACCCCAAGTTTAAGGGCAGCAAGGCAAACGGAGCGTTCACCGTAGAACTGGAGGACTATATCACCGACAGCGGCATAGACTATTGGATATACGGACACTCGCACACCAACATCGATGCTATGATAGGCAACACCCCATGCTTGTCCAACCAGTTGGGCTATGTCTTCTCCAACGAGCATCAGGACTTCTCCCATGGCAAGTACCTGACCATATAGCCATCCACATTTTCTCATCCACCCTCTTTACAGGCTCTTCCATATCGGAAGGGCTTTTTTTGTGACCTTCGAGTTTGATTTTTGAGTATGATTGCAAGTGTAATCAAAATTAGAGTTAAGATTTTGCTCCGCAGAAAGAAATTTCTGTTTAATATTGAAGAAAAGGTAGTTCCTTTGCATCGGCAATAAGCCAAACCATAGTAAAATCAAACTTGAAAATATGAAGTCA
>CANQSM010000172.1 GCA_947626525.1 uncultured Phocaeicola sp.
ATGCTATCGCCAATTTCATTGCTAAAGCAACAAAACGTGCCACGCATTCTTTATATGAAAATAACCTTAATGTCTAATCTTTCGAAAAGACAAAAAGGTTATTTTTTCTTTGGTGTAATAAATTTATTATCGCCAATTTCATTTTCTTGCGAAAACAAAACTTGCCACATAAATTTATTTTTTATTATTATATTTTTCTTCTAACAATTTAGCTGTTTCTTTTTTAGCATTATATATTGATAAGTAAGTAAACAATTCATAAACAACTATTATTATAGAAAAGCATATTACTAACACAGGATTATTAATTGAATTTTCTTTAAAGCAGTCTAGTCCTTGTATTATTAAATAAATTGTCCCAAAAAATACTGTTGATATTGTTGTATTATTATCAAATGATTTTTGGATAGATTTTTCTTCTTTACCATCATTTGCATTCAAAAGTGGTCCACTCCATCTTGATATTGTAAGTAATATTATGAGTACCAAGACAGGAATAATAGTCCAATAAATTTTATAACCAAGTTCATTTTTAGATAATAAAGCATATAATAAACTAATTAATAAAAATATATTTAGTAATACCATACTAACATTACTAATTATTCTTTTTGTTTTTCTTTTCATTTCTATTTCTCGCCTCCAATTTTAAACTTTGTATTAAATCAATTATGTCTTGTGAAGTTTTTAATTGATATTCGTTATCTTCTATTGTATGTTGTAATAATTCTTTTTCTAATTCTGATATGTTATCATTTAATCTCTCTTTACATGAATTAATTAATTGTTTTAAATTTTTCATTGTTCCCAAAACATTTATTTCGGCATCATTTAATTCATCTAAATTCATTCTTTCGTAATAGTCTTTTATAAAAGGATTCAATGTGCTAACTTCTACACCATAACCCATTTTATACATTAAATCACTATAATTGACATCAATATACTTACTTATTTTTCGTAATATTTTTGGACTAGGATCTCTTTCTCCTGCTTCAATTTTTGATAACCCCGAACTATTTACTCCAGCTAGTTTTGCTAATTGTCTTTGAGATAAATTTTTATTTTCTCTAGCACTTGCAATTATTTCGCCGATAGTTTTTTCTTCGCTATTAGTAGCCATTTTTATTTCACCACCAACTTAATAATACTATGAGCGAGTACAAATGTCAATGTTTTTTCAATAATTGAATACAAAAGGTGTTGACAAGATAATATATACTATGTTAATATTGATTTATCGAGTGAATACAACTGTATTCATTTAGAAAGAAAATAAATACTATGAGAGGAGGAAATACAATGTATGAGATTAAAGAGCCAACTAGATTTAACCGACCATAAGATATGGAAAGATAAGAATATCAATCCTGAAGCTAAAGAGATATATTGTTATCTATATGTTGAAAGTATTGATAAGAATATCGCCAATATCAATATTGGTAGAGTACAAACGGAATTAAAGAGTATAAGAAACATAGCATTTCGAAAAAATTTACAACTACTTGAAAAATTCAACTACATTAAGTTTAACGAATATGCTAATGGATTATACGAATATCATATTTGCTAGAATAGGAGTGATCGCTAGTAAATTCTGGTACAGTAAATATTTAAGATTTATGTTAGTACCTTTTCTATAAGATATATAGAATAAAGCTAATAATATCTTTGGGGAAAAGATAAAAAATAAATTCCCCGAAGATTATTATTGCCATTTTAAGGGAAACGAAAAGTCCTTATTTATATACAACAAAGGAGTCTATTATATTAAAATTGGATTGTGAATTTATCATATCTCCTAGAATATTATTTAATGATAAGAACTTATCAAGAACACAAAATGATTTGTTAAGTCTTATCATATCACTTACCTTAAAGTATGGTTATTGTTATGCAACTAACAAATATTTAGCTAATTATATTACAACTTCACCTAGAACAATTACTGATTCATTGTCTAAATTGATTAAACTAAAATATATTAAAGTAAAGTATGTTAATAATAATCGCAAAATATATCTTAATAAAGAAAAGATACCACTAAAAAATGCTATTGGGGTAGCAAAAAATCGTAGCATAGGGGTAGCAGATACTTGCGAGCATAATATATATAATAAAAATAAAATTGAATATAATAAAATTAAAAATTTAAAAAGAAAAGGAATAGTACCACATTGGTTAGAGCATTCAGAAGATTGCCAAGAACAACCTTTAAGTGATACTCAAAGAAAGGAATTAGAAGAAATGTTAAAAGAGTTTGAATAGAAAGGAGAATGTCTTATGACAGGAGGAATTAATTTATAGAAATGTCAAAAAGGGGGAGTAAAAAAATGGAGGTAGTTTATAATGTAAAATATAAATTTAAGAATAATGAAAATATATCGGGCGAAGAAATAAAACATTTAATTAATAAAAAATTGCTAAATATTATAATAAAATTAGAAAGTCAAGAATTAGGGTTAAATAATTCTTAATAATGATTTATAATATACTTGTATTTCTAATACACATTTATAGTCATTCTTTAAGTTTGGAGGAATGGCTATGATAGAAAAGGTAGGTGTATATTGTAGATTATCTGATGAAGATAGAGATAAAATAAATAAAACTGATGATAGTGATAGTATAATAAATCAAAGAAGTATGTGTTTAAAATATGCTAATCAAAATGGTTGGGATGTAGTAGATATATATTCGGATGATGACTTTTCGGGAGCAGGAACTTATAGACCTGACTTTGAAAGATTAATTAAAGATTGTGAAAAAGGAAAAATTAATTTAGTTTTATGTAAAAGTCAATCAAGATTTTCAAGAGATATGGGTGTTATAGAATACTACTTGCACAACAAGTTTATTGAATGGGGAGTTAGATTTGTAAGTATTGTTGATAATGCAGATACAAGTGTTGAATCTAATAAGAAATCAAGACAAATTAATGGACTTATTAATGAGTGGTATTTGGATGATTTATCACAAAACATTAGAAAATCTTTAAAAAATAAAAGAGAAGATGGTTTATTTATGGGTAGTTTTGCCCCTTATGGTTATGTAAGAGATAATAACGATTATCATAAATTAATCATTGATCCAGTTGCTGCCGAAGTTGTAAAAACAATATTTAAAATGTATGCAGATGGTTATGGTTATCATAGAATATGTGAATATTTAAATAATAATGGTATTCCTACAAGAGCAATGTATAAAAGACAAAATGGAAGTAAATTTGTATGCTCTAATTGTGATTATAAAACAGTTCAATGGAATCCTGATACAGTTGCTCAAATGCTAAAAAATGAAGTTTATATAGGAAATTTAGTTCAAGGAAAATCAACTTATGTAAGCTATAAAAATCATAATGTAAAAAAATTGCCCAAAAAAGATTGGTGTAGAGTAGAGAATACCCATGAGCCAATTATTGATATGGAAACTTGGGATAAAGTTCAATCTATACTAGGAACACATTACAAAGTTACTAACACAGGTCAAATAAATTATTTTACAAAAAAGGTTTATTGCCCCTGTTGTGGTAAAGCATTTATGCGTAATGTTTACAATGTTGAAAGTGAAAAAACAAAGCATAGAGCATATTTACAATGCAAAGGAAATAAAAGATACCATATTTGTAATAATAACAAATCAATTAGAATGGATGAGTTAGAAAAAATATTATTAAATGCCATAAATGATTTATTAGATAATTACTATGATAAAAATGATTTAAAAGAACTCTACGAAATCAGAGAAGAACAAGATACAAATAATATTAATTCAATAAAAGCATTAGAAAAAGAAAAAGAAGATTTAAACAAAAAAATCAGCAATAATAAAACTTATTATAGAAACTTATTTGAAGAAAAAGTTAAAGGTGTAATAAGTGAAGATATGTTTCAGATAATGTCAAAAGATTATTTTAATGAAATCGAAATTATGTTAAATAGAATTGAAATAATTGATAAAGAAATAGATAGTTTAAAAGAAGATAAAAAAGAGAAGAAACAAGCTGATAAAATTTTAAAAAAATATAAGCATATATATTCGCTTAATAAAGTAATTTTAGATGAATTTATTGATAAAATTTATATAGGAGAATTTGATAAGGAAACAAAAACAAGAGATATTGAAATAGTGTGGAATTTAGAATTCTAATATAGAAATAAATTTGGACTTTTCCGATTCCTCGACATGGAGGAATAGATGGAGGAACTAGTGCAAATGGAATATTAGAAAAAGACTACACATTAAAGATTAGTAAGTATATGGCAGATAGACTAAATGAACTTGGAATTGAAAATGCTTTAACTAGAGATAGTGATGTAACTTTAGATTCTAATAATAGGCCTGGGAAGGCACAAAGTTTTTTTGGTAAAGGAAATGATGTAATCGTGGTTTCTAATCACATAAATGCAGGAGGAGGAGATAGTCATTGTGTAACTAATGTATAACAATTAAAGCCAAATTAATAATT
>CANQSM010000173.1 GCA_947626525.1 uncultured Phocaeicola sp.
CTACTATGCCATTCCAGATTTTCTGCGGCAATTCCTTAACAATATCTATCACTTTCTTTACAAAGTCAGATATAACCGTGTCGCCCTTTTCTTTCATGCTTGCGCCCCATTCGGCTATCTTCTGTATGCCCGCTACTATCGCCTGCGGTATCAGCGTTGGCAGTTCCTTTAGCTTGTTTATAATCGTTGTAACCAGCTTTCCTGCTGCCTCTAAAATCTTTGGTATTCCCGTTATCAGCCCCTTTACAATAGCCGCTATAATCTGCGGTATTGCCGCAATCAGCAGCGGTATTGCATCTATAAGCCCGTCAATCAAAGCTACTATAATGTCGCCTGCGCTCTCAATGATAAGCGGTATGCCCTCTATGAGTGCGTTAATGATTGCCGTTATAATTTCTGGCAGTGCCTCTATCAGCACTGGCAGTGCCGCTACAATTCCCTGCGCCAGCCCCGTAAGCAGCTGTAGTGCCGCTTGTATCAGCATAGGGATATTTTCAACCAGCGTTTTAACTATGTTTGTTATCACGCTTACGATAGTCGGCAGTAGTGTTGGTAGCGCCTGCCCTATCCCGTTTGCAAGGCTTATCAGCACTTGCATACCAGCTTGTAAAATCTGCGGTAGTAATTGAATAAGCATTGTTGCAATGCTGGTAATCACTTTTGTTATGGTCGGCAGCATCTTTGGCAGCGCATCTATAATGCCCTGCGCCAGTGCTTGTATAATTGCTGGTGCGCTTTCCAGTACCGCATCTGCAATGCTGGTTACTACTTCCAAAATCTGCGGTATCATTTCGGAAATGCTGCTTATCACTCCCGTAACGCCCTTTTTAATTTCTTCCCCTGCCTCTTCATTCCCAGCCATAAGGTCGCTTAGCCCGTTCATTACCAGAGTAAGCGACGGCAGCATATCACTTGTTATGCTGTTCTTTACTCCCGTAAACGTGCCTTGTAATTTTGCCTGCGCATCACAAAAGGCGGCGCTTGCCGCTACCGCCTCGTTACTCATTACCATACCGTATTTTTCTGCCTCTGCCAGTGCGTTTGCCGTCGCCTCTGCCCCTTGATTAAGCAGCGGCGCAAGTTCCGAACCGCTTTTACCGAACACGTCATTAGCCAGCGCCGCCCGTTCCGTTTCGTCTGATACGTTTTGCAGCGCCTCTATCGTCATTGCAAAAATATCTTCTCGGCTCTTTCCCTTAAGGTCGTCTACGGATATACCCAGCCTATTAAATCTCTCTATTGCTGTCTTGTTTCCGTTGTTTGCGTCGTCTATGGCATCAGTCAGCTTTTTAAGCCCGCCCTTGCATGTATCCATAGACGTACCCGCCAGCCCCATTGCATAATCCCATTTCTGGTATGCCTCTGCTGAAAGTCCTACTTTCTGGCTTGCCTTGTCTACCTTATCGCCTGCTGCCGCCGTTTCGCTTGCCATATCGTACAATTTCTTGCCTGCTGCCACGGCAGCCGTACCGATTGCCGCCACTGCCGCAGCACACGCCTTGCCTACCGTTGCAAGCGTATCTTTCAGCCCGCTAAACTTCCCCTTTGCGTCGTCTGCCTGCTTTCCGCTGTCCTCTATCTCGTCGCCCATATCGTCTGCGGCTTTTTCGGTCTTATCCAGCTCTGCGGCTGTTTTCCCTAATTCTGCCTCGGTATTTGCAAGCGCCGTTTTCTGGTAATTTAACTGGGTTTCCAGCTTTTTACTTGCCTCGCTGTTTTCCCCCGTCGCCTCTTTGCACTTGGCAAGCGCCTTTTCTGTTTCTTCAACCTTTTTCTTTTGTTCGTCATAAGTCTTTTTTAATACTTCCTGCTTTGCTTTCAGCGCCTCTGCGCTGCTGGCGTTGTTTTTGTACTCGGCTGTTACAAGTTTCATTTCAGAATTAAGCAGCTTTAAGGTGCTGTTAATCTCTTTGCAGGCTGCCTTATACTGCGCCTCGCCGTCAAAGCTAAGTTTGGTTTTTATATTGTCTGTTTTATCAGCCATGATTAAAAGCCCCCTAACGCTATGTCTATGTCGTCCATATCCGCTGCCGCTGCCGTCCTGCCGCCCTCTTCCTGCTGGAAAATGTGCGGGTTATATTCCTTGTGGTAGCCGAAAAGTTTTATTATCTGGTACGGTGTCTTGTGCCACGCCTCACGCTCTGTAAAGCGCAGCATGGTAACTGCAATGTAAAGCAGCCGTGCAGTGTCTATTACTCCTGCACGGCTTTCGTGTTTCCCTCTTCTGTGTCCTCTGTTTCCTCTCCTGCCGCCTTTTCTTCCCCGCCGTTCGTGGAATATACAAACGCAGCAAAGATAGCATCTTTAATCTGCTGCAAGTTCCCCAGATGTATCATTCTGCCTACTTGCTGCTCTGTCAGCGGCTCTTTTCCCTCTTCCATTCCCTCATTGATAACCAGAGTAAGCAGCCAGCGTAAATCTTTAATCATTTGCGGGTTACTGCTGTCAAAAGCCTTATCCAGCTTGTCATAGCCGCCAAATCTGTCCTGCATCTCGTCCAGTGCGTTAAGGGAAAATAATAAATGGTACTCTTTCCCGTTCAGCTCCACGGGTAAACGTCCGTCTTTAATTGCGCTCATGGTAACAAATTAGGCGCAGCCATGCGCTGCGCCCTCTCCTTTCTTCTCAAATATGCTGTTTTATACGGTCTGAATTGTTTCCGCTGGCTCTGGCACTTCTGTAAACCACGTTTTGGCTGCGTCGCTGTCCTCTGTGCCTACAAAGTCAGCTTTCCAGCGTCCGTCTTTCTTCCTTGCCGTAAAATCTGCCTCAATGTCTGGCGTGTTAAATTTAATTGCCTCGCCCTTTGTTTCGTACTTTTCAGACGGCACTTTAAACTTAACCTTAAGCAGCCAGACGTAACGGAAACGCCCGCCCGTTTTCTGCGCCCTAAAACCGATAGCCACATATGGCGGCTCGTCGGTCTTTCCAGCCCATACTACCTTATTCTGGTCTACCATTTGCCCCAGTACCTCTGCCAGCACTTCCGTCACAAGGTCTTTTACGCCCAGCTTAAGCGTGCCGCTGGCAAACTCCGTTACGCTCTCGCTTAACGTATCATCAGCATACAAGCTGCCGTCTGCCGTCTTTACCGATAAATCAGCGGTCATAGCCTCTGCCATTTTCTTAGGCGTGCCATAACTTTCCACGCCGTCTGCCTCTGTGCAGATTGCGTAGTATAAATCTTTTAATCCCAGTGTCATTGTCTTGTCACTCCTTTAAAATTTCGATTGTGATAGGTACTAGCCAGTACCCCGTTTCTGTTTCGTAGCTCTCCGTATCCACGCTGTTTATGTAAGCGCCTGCTGCCCGCAGCACTTCCAGAGTTTTTTTAAGCTGTGCCTCAAAGTCGCCTTTATAAAAAAGCGTTATCCTATATACTTCCCTGCCCTCGCTCTCTTTGTCGTCTGCATTTACAGCAGATGCACCCAGCAGGCGCAGGAAAGTATAATAGGCTTTCGGCTTGCATCTGCCAGTATATACGCCCCGCTGTGCTGGCAGCCCTGCGCTTTCCAAAATCTCTTTTATGCTGCTCATTGTCCCGTTTCACACTCTCCCATATTTGCCGCTGCGCCTCTGTTACTTTTTCGTGCGCCTTTTCGTTTGCCGCCGTCATATACGGGCGTGCCTGCTTGCTGCTTGTGCCATACTCTGCGATAAATCCGATAGTGGCATAGCGCACGTTGCTTTTATCTCCTTTTCTGTCGTTCCCGTGCTTTGCCCTGCCTTGCGGGTATACCTCTATGTATTTTTCCGTATCGTCGCCCTTTACCGCAGTAGCCTTGATAGAATTGATAAAGCCGCCCGTTTCATTCAGCCCCATAGCCTGCGCCTCTGCTTTCTGTGCCTCTACCAGCACGTCTGCGCCCGCCTTAAGCATTTTGGGTACTGCCTCTACTGTAGCCTGCTCTCTCCTGCTAAAAGCCTCTATCACGTCCTCTAGCCCTACTGTGTTAAATTCTCCCATGCTTACGCCCCCTTGTCCTTATTTCGCAAGTCCGTAAGCGTAAGCTCTATGGTATCGTCGTCTATGTCGTAGGTCTTAAGCACAAAAAAGCGCCGCCCGTCCATTTCTACGGTGTCCTCGCCCTCATAGTCTGCCTTATGTACCTCGCATTTTGCCTCTACCACTTTGCCCGTCTGCTGGCTCTTAAAATACTCGCTGTATCCTACGGATTTTTTATTGCAGAAAACAGTACGGGCGCTCTCCTGCGGCTCATTCTCAAAGCCCCCAGCGTTTACCCGCTCGTCTGGCGGCTGCTGGCTGATTATTGTAAGCTCGTCTGCCCATGCTGCCATATCACGCCCCGCTTTCTGCGCCCTCGGTGTCCGTTTCGGACACGGGCGGCG
>CANQSM010000174.1 GCA_947626525.1 uncultured Phocaeicola sp.
CCATGGATCAACCTCGCTCCACCATGTACTTTTTGTTTCCTCATCAAATCTTTGCTGAATGACAGCCAATCCTTTATCGCCAATTTCAAATAACGTGCAGCTATTGTATACTGGGTGCTCGCAAATATAAAGTCGTCCGTACATAGATAAATAGATTTGAGGCTTTTCAAAATGGTATCGCATAATATATCTCCTAAAACAAAAAGGAAAAGCCCCCGTAAGGACTTTCCCTCTCGTTGACTTTTTAATCGTCAAACAGTTTACACGACGATTTGCATTGCGGATATGGTCCTCCACATGCTCTGCATCCGGCGGGAGGAATATCCCCTTCGAATGCGTTAAGTGTTTCGGGCGTCCATTCTTCCTCTTCGTCCTGATACACATAATCCATCTCGTCTATTTCCCATTTACATGATGGACAGACATAGATATCGCATCCTCCGGTTGGATCTTCCTTTCGCTCCATCAGAGCGCCGCATTTGTTGCAAATTGCGTGGCCGGCATTAAGATGTCTGATTAAATCCATCCCTTCCGGCTTGATAATGTCTTTGCTCATATACTCATTATCTCCTTTTTGAAGCCGATTTTATTATACCGGGCTTCAATCATTTAGTAAAGGGGACAAGAGCCTCTTAAATCTCCTTTCCGTAATAGAGATTGCAAATTTTACGAGCAAAAACGAAGAGACCATGTGTTTTACACGATCTCCTCGCTTTTTCAACCCGTTTTAACTTCTGTTTCTGAACTTAAATCGGCTGAACAAACTTTTCATTGTTCCTGAAGTGAATGTTCCGTCTTTTTCGAACTCAAATCCCTTTCTTGCCCAATGCCAAGCAAAGCCAAGCTCCGCAATAAAGATCAATACCTCTGTTCCAAGCCGAACATTTCGGAAAATAATCTCTCTTTTTAGCTGTTCACGCTTCAGTTCGTCTTCTTTTGCATGATCAAGCGTTTCCGACAGGTCTTTCTTTTCCTCAAGTTTCAGCTTGTAAAGTTTGGTTACGTCTTCCACCGCAGAAGCCTTTTCCTTTGTTCCGCTTCCAAGTCTGGATAGGTTCTTAATTTGAGCTTCCAATTCCTCCTCAAGCATTGTCTGAAGTTCGTTTTCCATTTTACTGTTCTCCTTTCAAAAATTTTTAAATGGGTTTCCCATAAAAGCGTCTGTTATTTCTGCGAAATATAATTCTGGATATTTACCTTCAAAATAACATATTTTTTCTTTAAGACTTCACTTAATTTCTTCTCCATTTCCAAAAATAAATAAGGTTGATCGTCCGGATCAGACTGATCAACCCTTAAAGAACCTGCGATGTGCTTTCGAAACCCAATTGTTGTAATTATGATGCCAATAAGTATCCCAACCACAAATATAATTACTTCAACCATAACTGACCCCTTTCAAAAACATTTTTCTGAAAATCCAACCCGGGATTTTTTCAGATATCAATATACCACATTTTTCTGTCACCTGCCTACGGAAAATATAAAAGAAAGAGTCCTTTCGGACTCAATCCTTTTTGGGTTATAGTTTACTAAGGTATACATTACCGTCACGAATAAATACTTTGATCGGCCGCTTTGACCTTTTGACTGCAACACGCATACAGTTTGCACAGACTATGTAAGATTTGTAATCATGCTCGCTGAGATCGATTCGTACGAACTCGGCGTTTGAATTTACAAATTCCTCAATAAAATCCTGCAAATTATGTCTGCTTGCTCGTCTTTTGGGAATGCTGTCAACCGGTGTAAGTTTCATGATTTTTAACTCCTTTCGGGTATAAAATATTTCCCATAAAAGAAGTTGTAAATACCGCGCCGTTATTTGCTCTCGTCTTCGTAAACGGTTTTCTTTCTTAAATCTCCCCAGCCGATAAACCGATCCGTTCTGCAAATCGGACAATAGAACTTACTGATTTTATTACCCATATCAACAAGTTCGTTTGGATTGGCTTCTAATCGTGCTCCGCAATCAGGACAATTGAATCGATATACCTTTTTAACAGCTTTATTGATAATTTTCATATCTATTCACCTTATCCTCTCGTTTTATTCAGTAACCAGAAGAATTTTCTATACCGGTCATAATAAGTGTCTTTACAGCAGGGGATTTCTAATCTAAGTTTAAGGCATTCAAAAGAAATTCCTTCCGTAACCGCTCTTAACAGGTACTCTGCAAGCTCTGGATCAGCTCCTATAGCCGCCTGTTCTACGAGCTTCATTCGGTCAAGATAATATAATCTTGCCTCGGCACATTTTTCTACTGGACTGCTGATGTTTCTGGTTTTGGAAAACACAGCCAAATCCGCCGGTCTGGTTGCTAAGCTGTCCAAAGAAGCATAGGCTTTCTTCCAAATTGGATATTGAAGGCAAAAATGCTTCAATTCATAGTACCGGTGTTTTTCTATCCAGTATTTGCTTTTATCAGACAATTCCGGTCGTATCGTCGTACTCATTACCGTTTCTCTCCTTTCCAAATATATCCGGTTTCTTCATAGAGAAGCTTTGGCGAAATATAAAAGTTAATTCGCCCATACTTTGAGTTCATTTCCTCGATCTTCGTAACAAGCTTTCCATTTCTGGTGGCCTTTCCAATCGGCAGCCATCCGGATATAATGCCCGCTCTTACCCAGGATGCATCTTTACCGTAAACTCTTGCCGCTACAGAGACTGGAACCGAACCGTTTGCAAATTTTTCATCCATCTGCGTTTACCTCCTTTTTGCGGCTATTCTAAATTAAAAACTGCTTTTAGTAAAAACAACCTGAGTGAAAAATCAAAAAAAGAAAAAGAGTCCTTTTTTCAGGACTCCTCCTCTTTCTTAAACCAATCTTCGAGTTTTTGTTTCAGTTCCGATAGACTGTTTGAAAATGTGCTTCCTTCTCTCCATCCCTTTTGGTACTCATGCTTTCCGTAAAGCTGAATACCTCCGAGAAGCAGAGAGGCAAATATCAATTCTACAACAAATCGTTTCACTTAAAACAACCTCCTTTAGAATTTTGTTTCCATAAAAGAAGTTGTGATTTTTGCGCCGTCCAACGAAGCATAGTCATTTCACAAGGATAATCTTCATATCCGTATGTATTCGGCGTAATAAATCCTTCCAAAACGCCGAGTATCATTTCCATTTCATATTGCTTGTAAGGAAATATAAATTTAGGAAGTTCTCTGTGAACATGATTGCATTTTTCACATTTCATCCGTCGGATTTTAATCCACTTGGTAGCACGACCTTTTGTTCGTACGACTCTTTTTACACTGTCGTAATATTTTAAAGGACCGCCGCAAAGAGGACACACAGACATATTCTTTGCAATCATGATCATCCCTTCTAAAAATAATTTCAATGTAGGAGTTGACAATTCCTACACTATTATATATAATAATAGGCGGAAATTCAACAGGAGGTGATGAACAAATGCTTATTCAATGTCCGGAATGCGAGCTTCAAGTAAGCGATAAAGCTACATATTGCCCGCATTGCGGTTATCCGATGCAGCCAAATGTCAAACAAAGAAAACCTCGCAAATCCAACAAACATAGAAGATTACCAAACGGATTTGGTCAAATAAGCGAGATTAAAAATCGAAACTTACGGAATCCGTTTCGAGCAATGGTTACGGTCGGAAAAACTCCCGATGGCAAACCAATTTGTAAGCCTTTGAAACCCGAATCATATTTTCCAACTTATAATGAAGCGTACGCTGCTCTCGTTGAATATAACAAAAATCCTTATGATTTGGGGCCGGCTATTACTGTAAAAGAACTTTATGAAAAATGGTCAGAAGAGTATTTTAAAACTCTTAAATCGGATTCAAGCGCAAGAGCGGTTACATCTGCATGGGCGTATTGCTCTGGTGTATATAATATGCGTGTAATGGATATACGAGCCAGACATATTAAAGGGTGTATGGAGGAAGGAACGGCAACAGTAAGAGGAGTAGAGCAACATCCGAGCGCATCTATGAAAAACAAAATCAAGTCGCTTTTTAATCTGATGTTGGATTACGCTCTGGAATATGAATTGGTTGATCGTAACTATTCCCGTACGTTTAATTTGTCAGAAGATACGATCAAAGAAATCGTTACAGTTAAAAAAGGACATATTGCCTTTACCGATGATGAAATATCATTGCTTTGGCAGCATGTCCATGATAAGCGATTTGTAGATGCTATTCTTATTCAATGCTATTCCGGATGGCGTCCGCAAGAGCTTGGACTAATTGAACTCACAAATGTCGATCTTGAAAACTGGACATTCAAAGGCGGTATGAAAACCGATGCGGGTACGGATAGAATCGTTCCCATTCACTCAAAAATAAAGCCCCTTGTT
>CANQSM010000175.1 GCA_947626525.1 uncultured Phocaeicola sp.
GCTCACACCTTCAGAAGAAGTTGTTTGAACCAGAAGGTGTGTATTATCCTATATGGCAAGCCATGCAGGATGATGAAACCCTGACAGCTGTGGTACGAAGCAGACAGTTGCACATATACAGAAACGGGAAGAAGATTCTTGTTCTGGCAGGCAAGGCACAACCGAAGATTATAAGGGAAGATAAAATACAAGAGTTAATAACAAGATAATAGAAAGAACTATGAAATCATTTGGACAAAAATCGTGGATGCTTCCACAGCCGGTACTGATTATCGGTACATACGACAAGAATGGCAAGCCCAATGCAATGAACGCAGCCTGGGGTGGTCAATGGGACGCAAAGGAGATTATGATTGCCATGGGCGCACATGCCACTACCGAGAATCTGAACAACTGCCCCGACTTCACCGTGGCATTTGCTACAAATCAGACCATGATGGCAGCGGATTTCGTAGGCATCGTATCTGCCAAGAACGATGCCGACAAAATGTCGAAGACAGGTTGGAACGTTGAGAAGGCAGAGAATGTCAACGCTCCCGTCTTCACCGACTTCCCCATGACCTTGGAATGTCGTATAAAAGAGAAAATCGACGAGTCAGCGGAAGGCTATTACATCGTGGCGGAGATAGTGAACATCCTGGTAGATGAAAAGTATCTTGCCGAGGATGGCAAGCCTGATGTGGAGAAGATGCAGCTCATCACCTACGACCCTGTTCATCATGGCTATATCGCCTTGGGGCAGCGTGTGGGCAATGCGTTTGCAGACGGCAAGCAGTTGAAATAAGAACAGAAATACATGACCAAACTCCGTTGCGTCGTAGAGCGCATCACATATCAGAATGCCGAGAACGGCTATTCGGTGATGAAAGTCAAGGTGAAGGGGTACGATGACCTCGTCACCTTGGTTGGCAACCTGCTGGAAGTGCCGGCAGGGTCGGTATTGCTGTGCGAAGGCGAATGGAGGGTGGATAAGCGGTACGGACAGCAGTTCCAGTGCCAGACGTGGGAGGAGGTGATGCCTGCCACGGCTTACGGCATTGAGAAATACTTAGGCAGCGGACTGGTGAAAGGTATCGGTCCGAAGTTTGCCAAACTCATCGTGGGGCATTTCGGGACGGACACCATCGAGGTGATCGAGACTGACATTGAGCGGCTCTACGAGGTGCCGGGCATAGGCAAGAAACGTGTAGAGAAGATACGCGAGAGCTGGGAGAAGCAGAAGGACATCAAGAACGTGATGCTCTTCCTGCAAGGCTTCGGAGTGAGCACGGCATACGCAGCGAAAATCTACCGTCAGTATGGCAAGGAAAGCATCGACAAGGTGAAGGAGAATCCCTACCGACTGGCTGATGACATCTGGGGCATCGGTTTCAAGACCGCCGATGGCATTGCACGCAAGATGGGATATGAGATGAACGACGAGAGGCGGTTGCGCAGCGGACTCATCTACACACTCAACCAACTGGCTGACGAGGGGCATTGCTACGCGGAGGAGGAGCAGCTGATAGCCACGGCAAGGCAGTTGCTCGAAGCCGACGAGGAGTGCATCCACACCGCCATGACACACGCCATCGAGACGGAGGACTTGATGCTCGACGGCACTGGCATCTACCTGCCGCCGTTCTACTATGCCGAGTGCGGCACTGCAAACCGTCTGAGCGCCTTGGTTCATACGAAAGAAGTGGGTTCCATATTCACTGCTCGTTTCGACCTCGCCAAGTTGCAAAGGGAAACTGGCATTGAATACGACGAGGTGCAGGTGGGAGCCATCCGACAAGCCATCGCCTCGAAAGTGATGGTGCTCACTGGAGGTCCAGGCACGGGAAAGACCACCACGACCAAAGCCATCATCGCTGCCTTGCAGTCGGCAGGTATGCGCATATTGCTTGCCGCTCCCACTGGGCGTGCCGCCAAGCGGATGAGCGAGGCGACGGGTATGGAGGCGAAGACCATACACCGACTGCTGGAATACAATCCTCAGGACGGCTACAAGCGTAACGACGAGAACCCCTTGGAGGGGGATGCACTGATAGTGGATGAGTGCTCAATGATAGACATCATCCTGATGAACAACCTCACGAAGGCACTGCCAACGACGATGCGCTTGGTGCTTGTGGGCGACATCGACCAGTTGCCCAGTGTGGGGGCTGGCAATGTGCTGCGCGACATCATCGATTCGGGAGTCATACCAGTGGTAAGGCTTACACGCATCTTCCGACAGGCACAGTCGAGCCGCATCGTGATGAGTGCCCATGCCATCAACCGGGGCTGCTTCCCCGACATCAGCAACGGTCAGCACACCGACTTCTTCTTCATGAAGCAGGAAGAGCCGGAGAAGGTGGCGGAGACCATCGTCTCGTTGGTGCGCGACCGACTGCCCAAGGCTTACCGACAGCCGACGGCGAACATACAGGTGCTCACGCCCATGCAGCGCGGCGTGGTGGGGGCAGCCAACCTGAACATGGCTCTGCAACAGGCATTGAACTACAACACGGCGGCACTCGTCCGTGGCGGCTATACCTACAAGGAGGGCGACCGTGTGATGCAGCTGCGCAACAACTACGACAAGGATGTATATAACGGCGACCTCGGCTATGTGCGCTCCGTGGATATGGAGGAACGCACGCTGACGGTGGATTTCGATGGTCTGTTAGTGGAGTATGAGGTCTCGGAACTCGACGAGCTGACCCTTGCATACGCCACCACCATCCACAAGTCGCAAGGGTCAGAATATCCCATCGTGGTGATGCCGGTGCTGATGACTCACTATGTGATGCTTCAGCGCAACCTTATCTATACTGGTATCACCCGTGCCAAGAAGATTTGCGTATTGGTGGGTCAGACCAAAGCCCTTGCCTACGCCATTCACAACATGAAGGTGTTGAAGCGCAACACCCGACTGAAGGAACGTCTTGCTCCCACCGCCACTGATTCCATCGCCACTGCCCTGAACAGCGCACAGCAATACGCACTGCCTACTGAGGAAATTCAGATGGCAGCGGAAGATAGGGTACAATACGGCGACAAAGGCAAGCCGTAGTGTTCTCTATGAAATATATGCAGAGTTGCTCATCTGTCTCTGCGGAAATCATTGTTATGCTCTCCGCCGAACAAAGCTCTGAGCACACCGCCCAAAGCTCTGAACACGAAGTAGCAAACGATGATTGCAATAATATCGTTCATAAGCATTTCCTGTTTTATGGGTTATACACTATTATGAAGATTCACTATGTCCAATCCCTTCCGCTTGGCTTCTCTGCTGGTGTAGAACGTGCCGCCCTTGGGATTGCCATCGAAGTAGGCTATGAGCCGTGAACTGTGGTTGACCATGTAGTCGTTGCGCCTCAGAAGGCAGCCGTTGTAGTAACGCTCGCTCAATACGACCACATCATCCACGATGCGTAGGATGGCATCGTACTTGGCTTGCGCTTCCAGGCTCCACCTTTCGGACTGACAACGGAACGGACGCACGAAGCAAGAGCAGAGGCAAAGCTCGCTTTGACTATGCCTTGCGAGAAGGAGGAAGACCGAAGGTCAACGGCACAACGGCTATCACCTGCAAGTCCTTCAACTCGCTTTGCAACGAAAGGGCGGCTTCTGCCGCCAGCAGGTCAAATCCCATTGCCATACCGCAATAAAAACACCGATAGCCGTCGGCATACGCCTTTGCTATCTCCGATTTGAGACATTGCTTCAACTCCCTCCGCTTGGCGAAGGGTACATTGCGGTGTCCGCTGAAGCATACGGACACTGCCTTGTCGTACTTTGTCATACTTTACCTTACTTTATAATGTGTGCGTGCGAGGAACATACCGCCAACGGACGAAGCAGCGAGAGGAGAGCCGAGCTTGCTCGAGCTATCCCGAGTCGTGACGGACGAAGCCGAAGGCAATGACACATGCACCGAGACTTTCGAGTTGGTTGGCATACTTGGCATAGCTGAGTCCCTTGGTTATCACATCGTCAAAGACCAACACCATCTTGTTGTCAAAGAACGGCTCATCAAACTCAACGATATTTGCCTTGCGGACTTCATCCTCGTTTTTGCGGTTGTCGTGGATAGTCTTGCGCTCTCCGCACACCCTCACGTGCTCGTAGCCGTTTTCCGCTCCTGTCAGTTCGCAAACCCTGTGGCAGAAAGCCTTGTAGCGGAGTTCGTTGCTCTCGCTTGTGGATGCCGGAACGGGGGCGAAGACGATGTTCACGCAACCCTTGCCGTAGAGTGTCAGCATATTCTCTGCGGTGCGCTGCGCCA
>CANQSM010000176.1 GCA_947626525.1 uncultured Phocaeicola sp.
ATAAAACAGCGTATTTATTTTCATTTGTTTGGTTATTATTTTCATTTTAGATGTGTATTCTATAAATCTGGAAAATTTTTGTCTTGTTTCATGCTTTCTCAAAAATTAAATTAATAAATAAGTTTTTAATCTTTTCTCCCATTATATCATAATTTTAAATATAACGGATGCAAATGTATTCATCGGATTCTAAAAACCGTTATGAAATGGAATCCAAATACGGCAATTGTCGTATTTGGATAAAAAAGTGAAGAAAAAATACTATATCGGGCTCCCGGAAGACCGGCTCGGATTTTACATCGAAAGTATGCGTTCCCCTATGCGTTATAACGTCTTCGGGAACGCGTACGGATACCCTCCACCGATGATGTTGGCTTCGTGTACAAAGGGAGATATGGGAGTCGGGCGGATTCATTGTTTTTTCTCCAATTCTTGTACGCTGTTGCGGTATTGGGTGGGTGTCATGCCTGTCATGGCCTGAAAGAGGTTGTAGAATGTGGTCATGGAATTGAAGCCCAATTCGGCGGACAAGGCTTTCAGGGGGATGTTTTCTTTCGGGTCGGAGAGACGTGTGACGGCTTCTCGGGTACGGAATTCATTAATGTATTGGGTAAAGGTCTTTCCGGTCTGTCCGTTGATGGTTTGAGACAGGTAAGTGCGGTTGGTACCCAACATGTCGGACACTTTTTCCTTGGTAATCATGTTGTCGGTATAGATTCGTTTTTCTCGCGTTAAGGTTTCCAAGCGGTTGAACAGGTCGGCCATTTCTTCATTGGACAGGGAGGAACCGGTATATTTGAATGAAGCGGGTGCGGGTGACCCGGAGGTGGAAGGTACTTTTAGGCTTTCGATTTGTTGCAGTAAAGACTTTTCCCGTTGGATGGACTGCTGGTTCTGCTGTACGATGGCCCGGTACAGCTTGTTCTTACGGCGGTAGAGGCAAAGGATGATTCCGGTTACCAGCAAGATGGCTATGATACCGGCTGTCATAAGCTCTATTTTCTTCTCTTTCTTCAGTTTTTCAATGCGGGCTTCATTGATTTCGTTCTCTAATTTCTGCGAATTGTATTGAATGCGTAAATCGTTGATGGCATGTTCTTTTGTCAGATTGAACAGACTGTCGTTTTTCGAATGGTATTTTTTACGGTATGCCAATGCTTTCTCGAAATGTCCCGTCTGTTCATAAAGCAATGAGAACATTTCATAAAGTTCTCCACGATAAATGACTACATTTTCCCGGGTGTAATTTTCTCCCCGTTGCAAAAAGTCCAAAGCCTCCTTGTAACGTTTTAGCTTGGTCAAGGTCCGGGCGTATTGTACGTAAGTGTGTAATATGGAGGAAGCCTGACTGGTGGGTTCATACTGGAGAGCCTTGGAAAAATATTCCAAAGCCTGACGGTCACTGCCGAGAGCCGAAAGAATCATTCCATACAGACTGTAGATATCCGCCTGGTCATAGAAATCATTTTGCAGAGTGATGAATTCGGCTTCTTTGATATAGTTGAGCGCTTGTTGATAGTCATGTTTCAAATAAAACATGTAAGCGGAAGTTTCGGAACCGATAAGTATCAGGTAGACATCCCTTTTGTCGTGTCCCCGTTCGTAACATTCTTGCGCGTAGGACAGACCGGCCGTGTCTTTTTTCAAATAATAGATATTGGATATATTGGACAGGAGAATGGAGTACAGCTTCTCGTACCGGCATTGTCTGGCTGTTTCCAATCCTTTGTGAAAATAAGAGATGGCTTGGTAATAGTCTTTGTCTAAATTGGAGGCACAGAGCCCCAACCCGTTATAGATGGAGCATAAAGCCGTGTCATTCTTTGCGTATTCGGCATTGCTTCGGGCTTGTCCTAAATTGCTGTATGCCATTTGCCTTTCTCCTTTCATGGTGTAGGCCTGTCCCAGAATGATATGTGAATACGTGCAATAATAGTAGTCTTGAGGAATGTGGTAGGCAAGGTTTTGCAATCGGAGCCCGTAATGGATGGCATGGTCGAAATCGGCTTTTTGCAAATAGAGCATTCCTATTTCTTTTAAAGACTGCATATTGTCGGAATCATTTTTCAGAATCTGAAGTTGCTTTTCGATGGCTTTCCCAATCTCATCCTGTGCGGTCAGGAGGGAAGGAAAAGTCAGCATGCCTGCAAGGATGTAATATAAGATTTTCATATTCTCTTGTCTTCTCTTGGTGCAAATATAAGTATTTTTTATATGAATTGCCAGAATAAATTCTATATTTGCCGAATCAAACAGGACGTAAATGAATAATTTGGAACGGTTATATAAGGCTTGTCGCCGTTTTCCGTGTCGTCATGGACATGGGATACATTCCCCTTTTGCTTTTGATTTGATTACGAGTGTCCTTTACGGGAGATATCATTATTATGCGTATGAGGAACTGTGTAAGGCGCGCGGCCGGATTCCCGGAAATTTGCCCCGTTACCCGAAGAGGGTGGATGAGATGTTGTTCCGGCTGGTGAACCGTTTCCAGCCAAAACTGGTTGTGGAGGTAGGGACAGGTTCCGGCCTGAGTATCCGTTATATGGCTGCTGCGAAGCGAAATGCCCGTTATATGGCGATGGACGGTGAGCATGATGAAGCGGTGGCGGCTCTGCTGAAGGAGGCCGGTGTGGAGTATCGCCATTCTGCGGATAAGGCTTTGATTGCTGATTTCAAGGATTGGATGCGGAACATTTCTTCCGTGGATTTGTTGCATATCGCGCACACCCCGATGTTTGAGGCTGTGTTTGAGGAGACATTGAAGCATGTCTCTTCCCGGTCGCTGGTCATTGTAGAGGGCATTTACGAGTCGAAGGCCAGGCAGGCATGGTGGAAACGGGTGGTGGCGGATAGCAGGACGAGGGTGACATTTGACTTATACGAGATGGGATTGGTCTTTTTCGATACCTCCCGTCCGAAACAACATTATATCGCATAGCATGGAATGATGCCCGCAGGCCATTCCACACGCTGATGCGGAGGCTTATGCAAATATAGAACGAATAAATGATATGCAATGAAAAAGAGTGGAATCTATACCAGAACAGGTGATCAAGGCATGACCAGCCTGGTGGGTGGGGTACGGGTCTCGAAATTACATCCCCGTCTGGAGGCTTACGGTACTGTGGACGAACTGAATTCGCAGATAGGTCTGTTGATTACTTATATAACGGATGAAACGGAACGGGCGTGCTTGACGGAGATACAGCGGAAACTGTTTTCCGTAGGCTCTTATCTGGCCACGGATCAGGAACAAAGGAGTTTGAGGGAACAGAGCCGTATCGGGCCGGAAGAGGTGGAGCAATTGGAGCAGGCCATCGATCGGATAGACTCGGAGTTACCTCCTCTACATTTGTTCGTATTGCCTGGTGGCGCACGCGGCGCGGCTGTTTGTCATGTATGCCGTACGGTTTGCCGTCGGGCGGAGAGGCGCATTTTGGCTTTGGGAGAGATGTGCGAGATAGATTCGAACTTGCTGGCCTATGTAAACAGGCTGTCCGATTATTTGTTTGTTTTATCACGGAAAATCAATATTTTGGAGGAATGTGATGAAATAATATGGAAGAAAACTTGCAGGTGACGATATTTGTTATACTTTTGCGCGAAAATAACAGATTGGTTGTTCTTTAAAGAGTAAGATTATGTATTGGACATTAGAATTGGCATCAAAGTTGGAAGATGCTCCTTGGCCGGCCAGTAAGGATGAGCTGATTGATTATGCTATACGTTCAGGAGCTCCTCTTGAGGTCATAGAGAATCTGCAAGAGATGGAAGACGAAGGTGAAATATACGAAAGTATTGAGGACATCTGGCCGGATTATCCCGGTAAAGAAGACTTCTTTTTCAACGAGGAAGAATATTAATAGCCTACAGATAGGTTAAATAATTGAATATCAACTCGATAAACAAAGATAATTTGTTTGTCGCGTTGGTGTTTTAAGACCTTTTAAGGTGTGATTTGTTTGTCTAAATTACGGTTTTTCCTCTCAGAACCGGAGTTTGTTTGTCTAAAATACATTACCTTTGCTTCTCCTCAGGAATATTAAAATAGGAGGAAAAATCATATGGGAAGACCAAAAAGACTATATCCGTTGGGTAAATATCGTCTTCGCACTCCGAAGGTGATAGATAAAGAGAA
>CANQSM010000177.1 GCA_947626525.1 uncultured Phocaeicola sp.
GAAAACACGCGTTACCGGGAGTTTCAGTCAGAATGAAAGACACTCCTCTAATGAAAGATTTTCCTATAATGATGGGGACAGCGACGGACAATCAAGGGCGTTTTACTTTATCGCTGCCTGTAGCGGAAGGCCGTCTGGAATTCTCTTTCATCGGTTTTTCTTCCCAAGTGGTTGACTTCAACGAGAAATCACAACGGGACTCCATCATCGTAATCCTGAAGGAAAAAAGCCACAGCATGGACGAGGTGGTGGTCAACGGATATCAGGAAATCAACGCCAAAGCGATGACCGGAGCCTATACGAAAGTGAACATGGATGATTTGATCATGACCGGTTCGGAAACGTTGGAAAACATGTTGCAAGGACAAGTCCCGGGAATGGTGGTGACCAACCCGAACGGTCTGACCGGCACCAGACAAAAGGTCAGGGTAAGAGGAACGAGCACATTAATGGGCAACGCCGAGCCGTTATGGGTAGTGGACGGTATCATCCAGGAGGATCCGCTGCCGGTGGAATCCTCAAGTCTGGCGACCATTGACGACAACGCCGATATGATGAAAGACTATATCGGCAGCGCCATCTCCTGGCTGAACCCTAATGACATAGAAAGCATCACCGTTTTGAAAGACGCCGTGGCGACAGCCATGTACGGAGTCCGGGCCGCGAACGGAGTGATTGTCATCAAGACCAAAAAAGGTGAGAAAGGACGTTTGTCGGTAAACTATAGCGGAGATTTCACCGTCGGCCGTCCCATGGATTACAAACGCCAAAACGTGATGAACAGCAAGGAGCGCGTGGCTCTCAGCCGCGAAGGCTGGGAACGGGGAGCCGTCATGCCCCGGGAGCCCGTAGGATACAACGCTCTGGCGTACGCTTATTACGTGGACCGTACCATCGGTTACGATGAGTTCAACGAAAGGGTGAAGCGTCTGGAGACAGTAAACACGGACTGGTTTGACATCCTTTACCAGACGCCGTTCAGCCAATCCCACAATGTAAGCTTCTCCGGAGGCGGAGACAACGCCACATACTACGCCTCTCTCGGATACCGGAATGTGCAAAACACGGCGAAAGGGAACTGGCAGGAACAATACACCGGCAGTTTAAGACTGGGACTGACCTTCGGGGAAAAACTAGACATACAAACCACTCTGTCCGGAGCGCGAAGCAAAACAAACGCTTTCGCCAGCGGAGTCAATCCTTACAACTACGCCCTTGAGACAAGCCGGGTAATAGACTGCTACGATGAGAGCTCACCGGACGGATACTACTACTACGAAAGAGAAAACAATTATAAATATAACATATTAAACGAACTGGATCACTCGGGCAACGAGAATGTCACGCACAGCCTGAATCTGAATCTCAGCGCCCGCTGGCGTCCCGTTGACTCGTTCTCCCTCACCCTGACCGCCGGAGGAGGCACAAGCAACACGAGCGCGCGCACCTGGTTCACGGAACACACCAACTATATCGCCACATACCGCGGAATGGAACTGGAAGACCGCGAGGGGAATGACATATCCTCATCAAGACTGCCTTACGGAGGCCTGCTCCAAACCAACGACACGCGCGGCTATAATTATACCTTACGGTTCCAGCCGGAATTCATGCACACCTTTGGCGGAGTACATTATGTCAATCTCATGGGAGGAGTGGAAATCCGCAGCGTCTCAAGCAAGGGACAAGCGCAAAAGACGTGGGGATATATGCCCGAACGGGGCGAGACATTCGCGGATGTCCCACAAACAGTGAAGGGTAGTGACAACACTTTAAGACCGTCAACAACCATATCCCGAAGCAAAAACAACAGCCTCGGATACTACGCCAGCCTGAATTACATGTACGATAACCGCTACTCCGCCAGTGTAAGCGTCCGCGGAGACGGTACCAACGCTTTCGGCAAAGAGGGGAACTTTCTCCCTGTCTGGACATTCGGTTTACGATGGAACGTGTCGGACGAGCGTTGGATGGCCAACCAGAATATCATCAGCAATCTGGGAATCAGCTCCAATATCGGATACCAGGGGAATGTGGCGCCAAGCGTGTCTCCAAAACTGGTCGCGCGAATCGGAAAGCTCAATTATCAGACAGGAGAATTCGAAATGACATGGGCCGAGTTGCCCAAGCCGGACTTAAGGTGGGAAAAGACCCTTTCCGTTAATGTGGGTGTGAACTTCGGTCTGTTCGACAATAAAATAAACGGCGTCTTTTCCTGGTATTACCGTAAGACCAAAGATTTGATCACCAACAAGGAGGTGCCTTATGAAAACGGAACCACCAGTATGTATATGAACAGCGGGGACATGCGGAACAGAGGCTGGGATTTGGCCCTCTCCTTTGTTCCCGTCAGGACGAAAGACTTTGTCTGGAGTCTGAGTACCAGCTTTTCAGGAAACAATAACAAAGTAAACAGCCGCGTGGAAGAGAAGGGGGACTGGAAAGACGCCGTCAGCGGCAAAATGAACAAAAAAGGGTATCCGGTCGGAGCTTTCTGGGCTTTCAGGTTTACAGGCCTGAACCCGCGAAACGGCGGACCGGAATTCGATTTAAGCAGGGCCAACTCCTCCGCCGCGGCGGTTGACGCTTCAGAATATATGGTTTACATGGGGACACGCGAGCCTACCTTTACATTAGGCATCAACTCCACATTACGATGGAAACGGTTCTCCATACCTCTTCATTTCTATATCAGCCGGGGCAATTACGAGTTCCTGGCCTCACCCTATACCAGTTATACACAAATGCCCAGCGAATACAAAAACGTCTCCGCCGATTTGAACAACCGTTGGAGAAAACCCGGAGACGAGCTGTTCACCAACATCCCCTCCATACCGACAGGAGAAAACAGCAACTCAATCCCTATGATGTGGGGAGACGGTAAAACCACCAGCGTCTATCCTTTGGAGGCATGGCAATATTCGGACGTACGGGTTGTAAACGCGTGGTATATCCGCTTCCAGGATTTCCGGTTCGCCTATGATCTGCCGGAAAAATGGATTCAGAGTTTCGCCAAGAGTGTCCGGGTGTCAGTGACCGTCGCGAACCCGTTAATAATAAAAAGCAAGGATTTTAAAGGAAAAGACCCGGAAGTCGCGTTAGGCAATCAACCCCGGGCGGAAAATTATTCTCTTAACATCAGCGCCAGTTTTTAAATAATATAATGATATAATAATATATGAAAACAATACGTAACTATATATGCCTCTTCTTACTCCTGTTCGGATACGGTTGTAACGATTTCCTGGAAGAGACAAGCCAGACTTTGGTCTATCCTTCCGATCTGGATGATTTGGAGCAATTGTTTGTCGGAGAGTCTTATAAGTCAGAGGCTATTAATAACTCATATAAATATTACTACCTGTTGTGCGACAATTATGAACCCAACCGCGACCCTGGGATGTCAATGTGGTTTAAGATGAAAGACCAAGAGATAAATGTTTATTTATGGAATCCGTTGATGTTCTCGGAAGAGTTGAATGACGCCATGAGCGGGGTTGAGAGGGTATGGAGCGAGCCCTATAAAAGGATTTTGGGATGCAACCTGGTGTTGGACCACGCGGACGCGTTAGAGGGAACCGACAGGGATAGAGAAGCCTTGCGGGGAGAAGCCCTGACGTTGAGAGCCTGGTGCTATCTTCAATTGGTCAACGCGTTCGGAGTGGCGTACAATCAAGGGAATCCGGCGACAGAACCCGGAGTGCCGCTCAAACTGGAGTCAGGAGTAAGAGACGAATACTTCTCCAGAGCGAGCGTACAGGACGTATACGACCGGATTGAGAAAGATTTACAGGAAGGAAACAGGCTGTTGCGTTCATATCCCGCCAGAAAAAACAATATCGGAAGGATGAACCACCTCGCCGCGAAAGCGATTCTGTCCAGGATGTACCTCTATCAGGAAAAATGGGATCAAGCGATCAATTGGGCGGATTCCGTACTTATGGAAAAGGATGAGTTATTGGATCTTAACACACTGAATAATGTCAGCTCCGCCAGCGCTCCCGATTCCATTTACGCGACTGAAGCCCTTTGGA
>CANQSM010000178.1 GCA_947626525.1 uncultured Phocaeicola sp.
AGGAAATCTCAAATGTACTTTTCCGACTGACATACACACCCAAATTCGATGTATTCAAATTTTTGTCATGTACTTAAGAATAAACAAGAAAGTGATTTATTCAAAGTTTTTTCCACATGCTATCTCCCGATTTCTACATTTCTCTCTTTTATCCCAGTTTTGCACGATTTTCCTTCATTTTAATTTGTTGGCTTCGTTTATTGTTCTATCTTTGCACAAAACGAGAATAAATGTGCAATTAATATGGAACAAAGTTTTATTGCTTTCATTGAAAACGGTATAAAAGAACATTGGAATCTTGATGCCTTAACCGACTATAATGGAGCAACTTTACAATATAGAGATGTAGCCCGGAAGATAGAAAAGCTACATATTATGTTCGAAGCCAGTGGTGTAATAAAAGGGGATAAGATAGCTATATGCGGACGGAATAGTTCTTATTGGGGAGCAGCATTTCTAGCAATCCTTACTTACGGTGCGGTTGCCGTTCCTATTCTCCATGAGTTCAAACCGGAGAATATACATCATTTAGTAAATCATTCTGATGCCAGACTATTGATCGTAGGAGATATGGTATGGCCAGAATTAGATGAAAAGGAAATGCCGAATTTGGAAGGAATTATCTTGATCAATGATTATTCTCTTTTGATATCACGAACTCAAAAATTAACCTATGCCAGAGAGCATCTAAATGAAATGTTCGGAAAGAAATATCCCAAAAATTTCAGAGTAGATCATATTAATTATCATAAAGATCAACCAGATGAATTGGCACTGATTAATTACACATCAGGAACGACAAGCCTATCAAAAGGAGTAATGATACCATATCGGGCCTTATATTCTAATACCTTGTTTGCTTATGAGGCACTAAAATTGCATCCTGGCGACAAATTGGTTTCGATGTTGCCTATGGCACACATGTATGGATTGGCTTTCGAATTTATTTACGAATTCACAGTCGGATGCCATATTTACTTCCTTACACGCGTTCCAAGCCCTAAAATCATTTTTCAAGCTTTTGCTGATGTGAAACCTAATATTGTGATTGCCGTACCACTCATTATAGAAAAGATCATTAAAAAGAGCATATTACCCAAGTTACAGACTCCAACCATGAAAATACTGCTAAAGGTACCTATCATAAACGACAAAATCAAATCAGCAGTCCGAGAACAGGTTATTAATGCATTCGGAGGTAAATTTTATGAAGTAATTATTGGTGGAGCAGCCTTCAATCCTGATATAGAAAATTTTCTGAAAATGATTGATTTTCCTTATACAGTAGGATACGGAATGACAGAATGTGCTCCAATTATTTGTTATGAAGATTGGCAGAAATTCGCTCTAGGATCATGTGGCAAAGGTGTACAAAGAATGGAAATAAAAGTGCTAAGTCCTGATCCAGAAAATGTTGTTGGAGAAATTGTCTGCAAAGGAATGAATGTCATGTTAGGATATTATAAAAATCCCGATGCAACACAAGAAGTTCTGGATAAGGACGGATGGTTACATACAGGTGATTTGGGCATCAAAGACGCAGATGGCAACATTTACATTAAAGGACGCAGTAAAAATATGTTGTTAGGATCTTCCGGACAAAACATTTACCCGGAAGAAATAGAAGAAAAACTAAACAGTCTTCCCTACATCTCCGAATCTATTGTCATTCAGAAAGAAAACAGACTAGTAGCTTTGGTCCATCCCGATTATGATGAGATCGTAGCTCAAGGTTTTGACGATGAAGCCGTAAAACGTATTATGGAGGAACACAGAATAACACTAAATACAATGCTTCCTGCCTATTCCCTGATTACACATATAAAGATTTATAAGGAAGAATTTGAAAAGACTCCGAAAAAGAGTATCAAACGTTTCTTATATGAAGACGCATGATTCAATTGACATGGTAAAGCAGCGAAACTCTTGAACGGTTCTATTTTAACGTGAGTTCGATATAAGAACGAAATTATTCATTGTAAGCACTCAATAGCGTTTTAGATGAAAAGTGTTATGAAAATACCTTTGTGCTACAAAACTCGAATTAAAAGATTGCAAAGTAGTGCAGATTTTAAAGTATCTATGAACTCTACAAGAAGCGAGGTATTCCTAATGGTGTCTCCATCGTTTAATTCTGTCAGCATAACAGCATTGTATACTCACAGTTTGAGCGGTGGTTTAAGTCGAGGAAGAAAACGGCAAAATTCTCTGTTCATCCTGTTCAAATCGTTGATAAGGATGGGCTCAAGAAACTTTATTGCGATTTGGAATAACAGTCCGGCGAATCAAGGACTGACCATCCAATAGGTCAATTTTTTATTTATATATTAAACATAATAGGAATTATATAAAATATTATACTAAGAAAAAGTACACAATATAAGGAGTGAAACTAATCAATTTTAAGTTCATCTAGAATTTCCAAAGCTCTATCAAGAACTGTAGTATCATCTAATTTTACAATACCTCCACCAGGGCCAGCTTCAAGATGTAATCCAACGCTTTTTCCATTTTTAAAATTTTGTCCACCAAAGAAATTGCGCACAGTTTCAACATCTAAATTCAATTCATCCGCAATTCTATGCATGCTTCCATTAGGTAATGAATCTTTAATTTTACGAAGTTCATTGAATGTTATTGTTCTATCCATAAAATATTTTAATTTATAAGGTTATATACTTGTGAAAAATATCACGCAATAAATGTAATAAAAAGTAGCATATAAACAAAGAAAAAAAGCACTTTTTTAGAAGAGCTGAAGAAATCTCCACTAATTAGGGAGATATTATAATTTTGATTTGTATATTTGCTGCATAAATATTGAATTTATTAGATATGAAAAAAATATTATATATTTTGAAACAAGCTTGCAAGCCTGCCTATAAATTAGATTGGTGGGCTTCTTGGGGGAATATTTTGGCTGGTTGTACTATCCTTGCAACTGGTTTTGTTTTTTTTATTAATCCTTATAATATTATACCTGGAGGAGTTTATGGTGCTAGTATAGTACTTCATAATTTGTTTCCTTCTATCCAAGTCGGTACATTTGGATACATGTTTGATGTTCCGTTACTCATTCTTTCTGTAGCATTGTTGGGAACCAAATTAGGAGCTCGGACTATCGTAGCGGCTATGATTACTCCCCTTATCATGAATGTCATGTCCCAATTGGTCTACCCTACTCAGAAAGCTTTGGAACAACTTGATCCGTCCCAACTTCTTGGAGGGTGTATGAATATGACTGATCATTTAATGTTAACTTGCATTATTGGAGCTACTGTCATAGGACTTGGTAGCGGTATAGTTGTTCGTAATCAAGCGACTACAGGTGGTAGCGATATTATTGGTATGATTTTACAAAAATACTGTCATATCCGTTTCTCAAATGCCATTTTACTGATTGATGCTACTGTCGTTTGTTTTGGATTGATAGTAATTGGTTTTGGAGTAGGTAGTGCTGATGATGTAGACCAAGCTTCTTGGCTTTTATCTTTTTATTCGCTTATTTCTATTTTTGTGATTTCTCGGGTGATTGCTTATGTTATTAATGGAGCAAAGGATGATAAATTGTTGTTCGTTATCAGTGACAAAAAGATGGTAGAATTGCATCGTTTTATTTTGAAAGATTTGGACCGTACGGCAACCTATATTAAGAGTAGCGGATTGTATACGGGAGCGGAAAAAGAAATGCTTTTTTTAGTAGTAAGTCATAAAGAAGTAACAGGAGTTAAGTTAAAGATAAAGGAGGTTGATCCCTGTGCTTTTGTCGTAGTAACTGATGCATATGATACTTTTGGTGAAGGGTGGAAACAGTTGCCTTCTGTAGGAGAAATACAGCCGGAATAACTCAAATAAATGCTGTCATTAGAAGGAGAATATCAAGCTTGCAGCTCTTATATATTACTTAGGGATATTCAGAATTTAGTCAACTAATTATTTGCCAATATGATAGATATTTTGTAACTTTACAAAGAACC
>CANQSM010000179.1 GCA_947626525.1 uncultured Phocaeicola sp.
GGTGTTGTCGATGTTGATTTCTTCCTCTACAGGTTATCTATGATATTCGGTTAAACACAGGGGGTTACTGGTGAGCCGAATTTTTTATGAAATTGCGTATAAGCAGAGCGATAATAGTTAACAGAATGATTACCACTAATTTGTTAGTAACCTGTAAGTTGTGTAACTTTTTCCATCTATAAATATTTAGATGTTTAATTCAACCAATGAGTATGACCCTTAATTCAATGAAAATTTTATGAATTCGAACAAAAAGAAAAAACAAAAAAGAAGTAGGGCGTACAACAAACCTAGGGCTTCCCATTGAACAAATGATTATAACAGGAAAAAACAGTTTCAGTCAGAGACGAATTATACTAATATTTGCAGACTCTCTTTTTATTTTCCCATCATTAGCAACTTGTATATAGATTTTTTCCTTAATTTTGTACCCGTTTAAAATGTATTAATTGGATACTTATGTATAGAACAAATACGTGTGGAGAGCTTAGACTTTCTGAAGCAGGTAAAAAAGTAACCCTGTCCGGATGGATACAACGAGTACGTAAAATGGGAGGGATGACTTTCATTGACTTACGTGACAGGTACGGTATAACCCAGTTGGTTTTCAACGAAAAAAAAAATGCAGAACTTTGTGAAAAAGCCAATCATTTGGGAAGAGAATTCGTTATTCAAATAACCGGAACAGTAAATGAACGTTCAAACAAAAATAAAAATATTCCCACTGGAGATATAGAAATTATTGTATCCGAACTCAATATATTGAATACTGCCGTTACTCCTCCTTTTACCATTGAAGATAATACTGATGGAGGTGACGATATCCGCATGAAGTATCGCTATTTAGATTTACGTCGTACATGCATACGTAAAAATTTAGAGTTACGTCATCGTATGACTATGGAAGTTCGTCGTTATCTAGACAATAAAGGATTCTTAGAAATAGAAACCCCGATGCTTGTGGGTTCCACACCAGAAGGTGCACGTGACTTTGTTGTTCCTTCACGCATAAACCGTGGGCAGTTTTATGCATTGCCACAATCCCCTCAAACATTAAAACAATTATTAATGGTATCAGGATTCGATCGATACTTCCAAATTGTGAAATGTTTCCGCGATGAGGATTTACGTGCTGATCGCCAGCCAGAATTTACCCAAATTGACTGTGAAATGAGTTTTGTCGAACAAGAGGATATCATTGCTACTTTTGAAGGAATGGCTAAACATCTTTTTAAAAAGTTGCGTGGAGTGGAACTAACAGAGCCTTTCCTCCGGATGTCTTGGGCTGATGCCATGAAATATTATGGAAGTGATAAACCCGACTTGCGATTTGAGATGAAATTCGTTGAGTTAATGGACGTAATGAAAGGATATGGTTTCTCTGTATTCGACAATGCTACATACATTGGTGGTATCTGTGCAAAAGGCGCAGCAATTTATACTCGTAAACAAATCGATCAGCTTGCCGAATTTGTGAAAAAGCCACAAATAGGAGCTAAAGGTATGGTATATGCCCGTGTGGAAGCAGATGGGAACGTGAAATCAAGTGTTGATAAATTCTATTCTCAAGAAATCCTTCAGGACATGAAAAAGGCTTTCAATGCACAACCAGGTGACCTTATCCTCATTCTAAGTGGAGAGGATGCTATGAAGACCCGTAAGCAACTTTGTGAATTGCGCCTTGAAATGGGACGTCAATTAGGATTACGGGACAAAAATAAATTTGCTTGTTTGTGGGTAATTGATTTCCCCATGTTCGAATGGAGTGAAGAAGAGGGACGTCTCATGGCCATGCATCATCCTTTTACACATCCGAAAGAGGAGGATATCCCATTGTTAGATACAAACCCGGCTATTGTTCGTGCAGATGCTTACGATATGGTTGTTAATGGTGTAGAAGTAGGAGGAGGTTCTATACGTATCCACGATTCACAGTTGCAAGCTAAAATGTTTGAGATATTAGGCTTTACTCCGGAACGAGCTCAAGAACAATTCGGTTTCTTAATGAATGCTTTTAAATACGGAGCTCCTCCTCATGGCGGCTTGGCATATGGACTGGATCGATGGGTCAGCCTATTTGCTGGTCTTGATAGTATTCGTGACTGCATTGCGTTCCCCAAAAACAATAGCGGACGTGATGTAATGCTTGATGCACCAGCCCCATTAGAACAAAATCAGCTTGATGAATTAAATTTGGTTATCAGAATAGATAACAAATAAATTTTCCAAGAAAATCAAAGAGGCTGACTAAAAAGTATTTTTTACTTCGTGAGAATTGAATATTTGGAACCGTTCTCCGAGGTGTCCGAATAAAACAATCTTGTTTTAGTAAATTTTTGACTTTTTAGTCACCCTCTTTGATTTTCTCTTAATGATATTTATCTAAAAAAGAGATGTTCTTTAAAAATGCTTAAGGTGACATAATGCACCAAATTACCATTCATTGTTGTATTCCATTAAATTTAACGTGAGTTCGACGAATTCGAAATAGTGCCAATTGGTTATTAATCCGATGGTGGATCCAGATATATTTTCCTGACGAATAATTTGAAGACCTCGGCAGAATTGATTTCCAAACTCTACCGGAATGGATGGAGTGTGAAACTGTTCTTCAAATGAATTAAGCAACATCGTCCATTTTTAATGGACAGTAGTGAATTAAGTCGTTATTTAAGTTATTATATATGAAACATCAGAATTGTTAAATTTTTGTTCTAGATTCATTTTCACATATCATGAGCTTCTACTTGGTGAAATTATAATAAAATTATTGCAGATAAATTTGTTATTCTATCTGTTTATCCTATTTTTGCAAGCAAGTCAATGAGTTGACTTACTTTTTTCGGAAAGGGTGTTATTGTAATTGTCTTCTAAAGTCAAACTTCGCAAGTCTAACTGAATATTTTATAAATATCTAACTCTCAGATATTTATAAAATATTATATACTTTTGAGAAACAAAACAGAAACAAAAGTGACGAGAAACACGATTTTGTTCCTTTACCTGTTTCCCTTGCTTTCTTTCCTTTCAGATACCTTCATTTTTATATTTGGATGAAAAAACGACAGTTCGTTTTGTGGGCTTGATATGTTTCTTGCGGACTACCAGACTCGGTATTTCTTTTCCCTATGATCAATTTGGTTGTCGAAATATAAGTGTGAGATTGGCGATAGCCTTATCATTGGTGCGAAGATTTTTTGCAGTCAAAGGAAGAAAGACTTCCAGCACCTCTTCTACAGTTCTTTGCTTCTGTTCCTGACGTAAGCGACTCATGCGGTTTTCGAGTTTTAGACGGACATATATACAGTTTACTTTAGGTTAGCATATATATAAGAGCTAACCAAGGTAAACTAAAGTGTTTTCTGCCCTGTTGATACTGCACTTCATGGACTCTTTTCTCTTTTGACTGCAAAAACCTCTTATAGCCTTATCTCCACCTGTAACGTCACTTCATGCTGCTGTACCATGCTGTCTGCCATGTACCACCCCATCGGGCTTTGATAAGAATTGTGTTGCAAAGGTACCTGTCATGGCATTCATCCTGCAAGGTCGGTGCCTGTGGTTTGTCCGTGAAATCTCCACGCTCTGATTGTGTCAGAGGTAGTATTTGACGGCAAAACCTTGCCTTGATGAGCCATAACACCTTTTGGGGCAACATAATTCTTTAATCAATCCCGATGGTAGCTGGTTCTACATAAGGGAAGAAAATAAAATTTTTATCTTATGGCTAACATTTGCGATACTCAGTACAAGGTGACAGGCTCACGCAAAGCCGTGGCTGACCTTTGGAACACACTCCAAGAGTTGGAGGTGAACAGTAAGAATGTGTATCTGTATCTCTTGGCAGAGCACTATGGCATTGACTACGAGAAGAAAGGCATCTCGGTAAGAGGACACATCTATTGGGCAGAGTATGAGGAGAACGTGGAAGACGATTATGCCCTCTTGTCCTTTGACACCGAAAG
>CANQSM010000180.1 GCA_947626525.1 uncultured Phocaeicola sp.
TCGGGAGTAGAACATATTGTATCCTATTCTAATCTCTTGCCATAGAGATATTTACTATGCGACCATTCTGGACGCACACATAAACGCATTCATACCATTGTACTCTCGTCCGTTCAGGTTCTTCGGCCATTGCAGCGTGCCCTCGGTAAACCAGGGCTTTTTCCATCCGTCTTTGCCCGACAGCGACTGAATACGCTCAATCATCATATCGGCAAACAGCTCGAGTGCCTTGTCTTCGGCACTCGGACCTTCCTTAGCATAAGGCTTTCCCATAGTCATTTACCGTTATAGGGCTGCGGAACATATTCATTCATCTCCGACACTCGGCAGGAGAAGTCCAACTTGTCATTGAAGACACTGACAGAAAATGCGCCCTTGATGTTCGCTTTCACACCCGGTTGTAGCCATACCTCGCGTTTGCCATCGAAGAGGAAGAAACTTACCCAGATGTATTCAAATCCGTCCTGCACTTTCTCTGCGCTAAAAGCGGAGAACTGGCAGTACGGCACACCATTCTTGTCCGTCTTGTCCTCAATGCTCTTGCCCACCTTGCCGCGGAACTCCATCACACCCTTGATGCAGTCCTCGGTTTCGGCAGGCTGGTGGCTGATGCTGCTTGCCGACAGGTTGAAGTAAAGGGCGTCGCCCCGTTTCCTCGGTACCAATACACCGACTACCTCGATGCGTTCGCCGATGTTGCAGCTGCCCACCTCCGTCAGTGTTCCGTCCTTGATGACCGACACTTCGATGGTCTTGTTAATCCCGTTTTTCGCCGGAATCACTACGTTAATGGCAAAGCTCACAAAGGCCTTGCCCTCCTTGTTCGTGCGGCAGGTCGCAGCCTTGCTGACCGTTCCGCACACGGTTACATTACATTTGATCATTGCTCGATACTTTTTGAATTATACATCTCCATCGTCCAAGTGAAATGTCTTCGCAATATCAATAATCTCTTTTCAATCATCATATACCGGCGCACGTATCAGTTCATAGACTATCCACGCAGCTACAATAAGTTGGAAGCCGAGATGGATGATGGCCACGGTCTGACCGAAAAGCCATTGGGTAAGCATGAAGTGCCCTGTCACTGCCAGCATACCCATCAGCATTGTACACAAATGTCTTGCTATCCTTTTCATTTCCTTTGCAGATTTTGTTGTTGACTTTCTGCCTCCATTCCTTGCTCGAAGTTCTGCGAAGCCTGCTGTGTAGCCACGATGCCTGTCACCATTTCCGCTATCTTCATCCGTTTGCTTTCTTCCGACAGATTGGCATTGCCCAAAATGAGTGACAGGCGGTTCATCTCCGAGGAAGTCAGTTCACGGTCAATCTTCACCGTACCGCTCTCTGCATGAAGCACAGCCTTGCCGTTTTCACCCACAGCGATGGTGCATTGACTCATGCCTGGTACAAGCGAGGTCAAATCTACAAGCCGGTTGGCTGCCATGGCAGAGATGAGCCCCTTTTGTCGTTCCTCATCCTTGCTGTCAATCTGCGCTGCCAACATCATCAGCGACATGAAGGTGGTCATCGCCATGTCGAGTATTGGATCATTAGTTCCCGAAATGCCCACGCCGCTGTCCTCTGAGGAAAGCAGTTTCTTCATCCAGTCCTCCGACGAAACTTTCTGCTCCTGCGGCGCATCGCTCTTGTATTTCGCCAACAGGTCATTGCCGTTATGCAGGGCCTGTAGCTTGATGTTGCCCTTCTGTCCAATTTCTGCCAGATAAGCGGCTGGATCCATATCCCTTTTTGAGCCGTCAGCCGATACGCTCTTCACTCCAAAATGCAGATGCTCGCCAGTGGTTCGTGTGCCAGTGTTTCCCGACACTCCCAACTTCTGTCCGGCATTGACCACGTCGCCTACCTTTACTGCTATGTTGGAAAGATGCAGGTAAGAGCATTGCACCTTGCTGCCATCCTCACGGCTGTATTCCACGGTAACGGATTTCCCTCCTGCCGTGTTCGCATTATGATTCACCGCCACCACCTTGCCGCCGTTCTCCGTAGCCAGCACCGCCTCATGGTTCGTCTTGATGTCAATGCCCTTGTGCATCTGCTGCTTGGTGGCATCCATCGGATCCTGGCGATTGCCGAATGGCGAGGTGATGAAGAGAAATTCCTCTCGCTCTACAGGAAAGGAATACCCGGCAGACTGCGGTACATGGGCGGCAGGCATTTCTCTGCGAGGATTACTCTCCACCCCGACCGACCGACCTTCTGCTCGCATCTCTGCCATCACCTCACGGTCATACTTGTCCAGTCCGTTGGCTTCAATGATGCGTTGCAGACTCGCAGCATAACTGCCGCCCGTAGCATAACCAGCCTTCTCAATGCCCTTCGTCCATCCCTTGTAGTCGTCAGGTGAAAGCGTGAAGCACTGCGCATATCGCTTGTTCTGCTTCAGGAACTGCGAATGATGCTCATAACTGTCGCCCACGCTTTTGTACTTGCAGAACTTCTCATTAGGCTTGTCGTCCGTATAGACTCCATACTCACCGCCATTCTTCAGCCACGAATCCGTAGCCTTGATGCCGAAGTGATTGTTGCATTCGCGAGACAGTTGGCTCTGTCCGTTGCTGCTCTCCAGAATGGCTTGCGCCAAGATGACAGAGGCAGGAATCCCATACCTGCGCATCTGCTCTTTGGCTTCCTCCGCATATTGTGCGGCATACGCTGCATTCTTTCCCATAAGCCTATCTCCTTAAACTTGTATGTTGTCCTGTTTCCTGGCTTTCCTGTGCCATCTGCTTTCCAGTCTCTTGTCCAGGTGTCACCATCTCCGCGATACCACGCTTCGACGATGTTGTCTGCTTCGGCATTTCCAACTGGTCACAGATGGCTACCCGCTCTCCCGCACGAATGAGCTTCGGAAGATAGGTGTCGAGAGCATGATATGGGAATCCTGCCATTGCCAACGGTTTGCCTTCATCATCTTTGCGTCCATTGCTCTTCGTCAACGTAATACCCAATATGTTGGAAGCCTTTACCGCATCATCCTTGTAGGTCTCGTAGAAATCACCGCAGCGAAACAAAAGAATGGCATCAGGATGCTTTTTCTTCAAGTCAAGATATTGTTGGACAAGGGGAGAGATAGCAGCCTTGACTGCCTTATCTTCCTTCTTCTCTTCTTTCTTTTCTTCCCTTTGTTCTGATGCCTGTTCTTTCTGGTCTGAAGGCTTATCTTCCTGCTGTGCCATTTCCTTCTGTTCATCATGCTTCTCGACAGTTGCCGTTTCCGCTTGCTTCACCTCCGTAGCCTCTTCTTGCTTCTCCTGTATACTTTGCTCGACGTTGTTGTCTTTCTGCAATAAATCGGCAAACAACGAGGCGGCAAGGTTCTGCTTGTACGATTCCCGGTCAGGAGCGACCCACAATCGCTGCCATTGTGACGGACTGACACTTCTCGGCTGCAATTTCTTGCCGTCGATAGTGGCTGCACACAGGCATTCGCCCGACTTGGCACGGAAAACTGCCACACGCTGGATGCGGTTCAGATCAACCTCCTGCTCATTGCCACCAAAAATATCCACCTTCAGATCGGGCTTAGCCTCTGCCATGGCATAATACTTCTGTGCCAATTCCTCACGCACACGCTCGATATTGTCCATCGACTGCTTCAAGGTGGTGAAGAAATGATTGAGGTCGCCTTTGTCGGGATAGACGGCAAAGCCCTCCTTACCTTCGGGCTTGATATAGAGTGCCCACCGCTCCTTGTCATCCTTCACCAACTGCACATTGTCGAAACCAATGTCACGGCTATGGGTCACGGCTTCCGTGGCATCCAACGAGGAAAGGTCTTCTATCGACCAGTTGCGCAATCTGGACACCGTGATTTTCTTGTCGGCGAAATAGCTGTCATCGGGACGGAAGCCCAAGGCTCCATCGGGATTGTAGAAACGCACGTTGTCATAACCCTCTTTCTGCAAGGCATTGGTGAAGCGTTGCTTGTTCATGCCCT
>CANQSM010000181.1 GCA_947626525.1 uncultured Phocaeicola sp.
AATACTTTCAACGAGTATATTCTCGAAGCAAATTTCCGAGGTCTGTTTCTGTCTGAACTCGGATGGAATAAACCCAAGGGAGCCCTTCGGTTATCTCCTTTTGTCATTGACAATAAAGAGTATTCCTTTACCTGTGTAGCTGAACGTAACGGCTTGCAAGTTATTGTTACCGATGTAGATGCGATACCCACTCATTCTCTTGCCCGCCGTATTGACGCGCGACTTCGCAAGCAGGCACTGGATTATATTGCGATTTACAAGGCTTCTGACCGTCGGGGTCATCATGCATGGATTGTTCCTATCAGGAATGTGAACAAGCGCGATCTCGTAAGCATCGAATACGAGACTCCGGATAAGGCCGACTTCCTAATCCAGAAATTAGATTCCATCACATTCGGCCCTGCTGAAATTACCACGATTATTGATGTGAAAGAGGGAGTTAACCATGCCTTTGCGGTTAACTCCGAGAAAATCACAAAAGATTTTTATTCCGGCTTCAAAAAAGAGCATGCGGCTTTTGCAAAGTTCATTACCGGTATTGACGATCATGTTGCGGTCAAAGAAAACCGCAATAAGCAATGGTATGCTTCGGTGATGCTCAATCGCCTTATGTTCTGCTATTTCATTCAGAAGAAAGGATTCTTGGACGGCAATGTCGACTATCTCCGCGATAAGCTTGACTGGGTGAGAAAGGAGCAAGGAAACGATCGCTTCTTCGGTACTTTCTATAAGATGTTCCTGACGCAGCTTTTCTCTGATGGATTGAACACACCCAGGCACGAGAGGGAATTTGTGGATAAATTCGGACGCATACCCTATCTTAACGGAGGTATGTTCGACAGTCACCAGATTGAGCGCGACTATGCCGATATTGATATTGCGGACGATGCATTCATATCCCTGTTTACATTCTTCGACAAATGGCAATGGCATCTGGATACCCGTGTCACTGCATCGGGAAAGGATATCAATCCAGATGTACTCGGCTACATATTCGAGCAGTATGTAAACGACCGTGCCCAAATGGGAGCCTACTACACGAAAGAGGATATCACAGAATACATCGGACGCAACTGTATCCTGCCGTATCTTTTCAACGAGGTCAAACGGAGCGCCAATGACAGCGGCGGTTATTTTGATCATGACGGATTTGTATGGCAGACGCTCAAACGGAGCGGGGACCGATATATCTTCGATGCCGTAAAAAAAGGATACGAGGCTTACGGCAATATCCCCGAAAATATCCGACGCGGCATCATCACCGGCGCTATGCGCCATGAGTATGCCGAACTGCCTGTCAGTGAACTCCCTGAAGGACATGTGCCATTGACCGAGCTTCGCTCTGACTGGAATACCAGAACTCCCGAAACGTGGGGGCTTCCAAATGAAATCTGGAGAGAAACCATTGAACGGATCCAGCGTTGTGGCGAAATACTCCACAAAATTGAGTCCGGTGAAATAACATCCATCAACGACTTCATTACCTACAACATGGATATCCGCAACTTCGCGCACGACCTGCTCGCAAAAGGAGACAGCCGTTTTGTAGGACGTTTCTACCATGCATTGCAAAAGGTCACCATTCTCGACCCGACTTGTGGCTCCGGTGCATTCCTTCTTGCCGCAATGAACATCCTCGAACCGCTCTATGAAATATGCATTGAGCGTATGCAGGAATTCAATCGGCAGAATCCCAATCTTTTTAAGACTGAACTCGGAGAGATTACCGACAAATACCGCTCCAATATCCAGTATTTCATCTTCAAATCCATTATTCTCCGCAACCTCTACGGTGTGGATATCATGGTTGAAGCTACAGAAATTGCTAAATTGCGTCTCTTCTTGAAGATGGTCGCAGTTGTCGATGTCGACTATCGGGCCGAAAATCTCGGACTTGCCCCTTTGCCGGATATTGACTTTAATATCCGTTGCGGAAATACTCTTGTCGGCTATGCAAATAAAACGCAACTCGACTATGACCTAAGTCATACTGAAGATATCTTACAGGTGCTCGCCAACCAAAATTTCAAAGATCAAATTGAGGAAGAAATGCAGAAGGTAGCACAGGCTTATGATATATTCAAACATATCCAACTTCATCAAGATGAGGATTTGCTGACTTTCAAGAGAGTCAAAAGAGAACTTCGTGAGCGCCTCATTGCACTAAATGATAAACTTAATCGCCGATTATTTATCGCTGCTACCGGTTATCACGCAAATGATAACGAAGATTTCACTCAAGCCAAAGCCTATCGTGATTGGCTTGCCTCACATCAACCTTTCCATTGGCTTGCTGAGTTCTACCAAATTATCGAAGGGAACCACGGATTCGATGTAATTATCGGTAATCCACCGTATGTTGAGTATTTAAAACGTAATGTTAATTATCAATTAGCTAAGTTTGAAACCTTAAAAGCATCAAATCTTTATGCATACGTTTTCGAACGATCATTCGATATAGGCAAAGACTATATAGGCTTAATTGTACAACTTTCAGCAATAGGAACAGAAAATATGAGACCATTACAACAGTATCTTCTAAGAAAGTCTGGCACACTCCATTACGGATGTTATCCTGAAAGACCTCAACAGCTTTTTGAGGGAGCCTGTATTGCTCTATCTATTTTCATATGCAACAAAAATGGGAATGGGGAAATTTACGGCGCTGGTGTAAATAGAGTGTCAGATGGATTTAGAGATTATTTATTTAGACAAATTTCCTTTGTCAATATAGATAATACCGATTTTCTACCAGATTATTCGTTATATCCAAAATTCAAGAAGTCACTCGAAAGAGGCATATATAAAAAACTTATCGTTGATTCTACAATAAGTAACTATCTTGGCTCAAGCAGAGATAATGCTTTAACTTATAGAACCGCAGGTGGCCGTTATTGGAAGATTGTAATTAATCGTCCTTTCGCAAACATTTCCACATCAAATAAAACCAAACGTCTGAATAGTAATATTTCAAGTTTTGAGTTAGTATCAGTTCTTAACACAAACTTATTTTGGTGGTATTATGTGAATTTCTTTGACTTGTACAATTTCGCAGATTATATGATTTTCCATTTCATGTATAAGTCAGATGGAAAAACTGAGTCAAAAGAACTAATGCATCTCGGTAAAGCGTTGATGATGTCTTATGAACGTAACAAGGTTGAAAACACTCAATTCATTCAAAGTAAACAACAAACTACAGTATTTGAATCATTCAATCCTGCACTTTCCAAGATGATTATCGACGAGATAGATACAGTCTTAGCACACCATTATGGTTTCACTGAAGAAGAACTTGACTTCATCATCAATTACGACATCAAATATCGTATGGGCGAGGAGCTTGGCAATTCGGGAGAATAACGGAAACCCTCGGCAGCACTTCGCTCCTTGACCGCAAGAAGATTGGCTACCTTGCTTCAAGCACAATAGCCTCGCTGAGCGTGCAGCCCACGCTCGATTGGGCAATGGAAGTTTCTAAGCGCGATAACATTGCCGCAGTCAGCGGATTTCACTCGAAGATAGAACGCAAAGTCCTCAACTTCCTGCTCAGAGGAAGATGTGGCATTGTTTGCGTCCTTGCCCGGTCGATTTATAAGAAAAAAATCCTGACAAATAACACTCGTGCAGACATGAATCCGGACATGCGCATAGGCAGGGCGATGTGTACGCTAAAGTGGAGACGACGTGTGTGGTATAGGTGGAGACAACGTCTCCACTTTTTGGACTTTTTGAGGGAGAAACAAGGCTACATAAACACTGCATATCTTTTACTTATGGAGGTTTAGAGAGACAGATTCAACCACTCATAACTAGGGTTTGATTATAAAAAAGTGTATACCTGCCTTTGAAAACAGGACTAAAATAGGGATATTCAGTTAAAGGCTGCAGATGACGGCTGCAGAATCTTGCGAGACTCCTATAAATGCCAGAAAACTG
>CANQSM010000182.1 GCA_947626525.1 uncultured Phocaeicola sp.
GACGCCATTCTGAAAATGAAGTCGGAGGTGCTGGGACTTACGAAAGACGACCAGCGCAGCCACACGTTTACCACCAGTGACAGCAAATTGCGTCTTACCCTCGGTGTGAACACCATCGACGGCTACCGTGATACGGTAGAGGACGGCATCGCAATGGTCAAGGCGTACATTGAAAGCCTTGCCAAAGACGAAACGAGCAAAGCCCTTGTGAATGCCGTGCTGCGTCTGCTTTCCCGTGACCAGAGCGGGAACATCAAGGCCAGCCGCGTACTCCAGCTTCGTAAGATGGCCGAGGAAACGGGCAACGAGCGTTTTATCGAGGGTGTGCAAATTATCGAGGAAAGCTACCAGCCCACCGCGACAAAGAAATACATTCGTGCTGAATACAAAAACGAAAAGGGTGCTTGGGTGATTATTCCGCTCGGCATGACCGACGTGGAATAAAAAGCCGCGCCAGCTCCATCTGCCAAACTTAACCAACAGCGAGCCAGCGCAAAGCCTTTGCAAAAGGACATTTGCAAAGGTAGTAAAAAGAAAGCAGATGGAGAAACGAAAACACCACGAAAGTACCATAGAGCGTGTAAGGATGGTTCGTGCCATTACCGAGCAGCACTATGAAAGCGGCAATCAGGCGCGGTGTTATAAGGCCGTATGGCGGCAGCATATTTTTCCAAAGTTCAAAATCTGCTATCGCACTTACCTGAATTATTTAGGCATACCGACGCCTCCGCCCGTGCAGCAGCCGCAGTAACTCACCTTATGGGATGCACTCAATGAAAGCCCCGCGACCTGAACGCGGGGCTTTTTCTTACCCTTTCCGCAGCGTCGGGGCAATCCCCGTCACTTGCGCGGCTTTCGGTACTGTCGTGATGTCCTGCGCGCTGGTGGTGTACCGCTCGACGCTCTCCATCAGTTCCGCATGGTCGTGGTTGGTCGCCGAGGTAGTCAGCTGGAAGCCTGAAAAGTTATCCCCCCGCAATCCCTGCATGGCGGCATTTATCTGGTCTATCAAATCAAGAAACCCCAGCGCGTCGGACATTTTCGGGTCTGCCGCCCCGTGTGTGCTGACGGATCGCGTCACCAGATGCAGGCGCACGGCCACGTCGCCACGCCGTGCGCCGTTGTTCTGCTGCCGCCACTCTATCGGCTCGAACTCCACGAACACGGCAGGCAAAGGCCATACCGCGCCGCCGTTAAGCATTTGGACGTTGTTGTTCCACAGGTCTATAAACTGAATATCTGGCACGCGCTCGGTAAGACGTGCGCAAATGGCCTGAAAAATCTGCTTTCTCATTTTCTTATGAATTTAGACAGTTGCATGTTGAAATCCGCGACGTTATCCTCGATGACGCCCTTTATTATTTCCTGCGTCCGTTTGCCGTCACCCACAAACTGACGTTTCGGCATGGTAAATTTCCGCGTGTGCGCCCTTACCGTGTATTGTTTCCCCTTTCTGCTGGTTCGGGTATGCTGGCGCACAGGCTTTGTTCCTGTTCCGCCCTCGTTGTGTATGGCCGCGTATGGCACGGCGGACGTGAACCGCACGCCGTTGTCCCTAACTTCCGCTTTGACACTTCGGCGCATTGTTCCCGTAACCATCAGCAGTGACCCTTTTGCGTTGGGGTTGGCTCGGCGTTTCCATTTCTTTGTAAAAAACGCCTTTCGGTCGAAGTTCTTGTCGAACTCGTCGGCGAGTTCCACGCGCATATCGTCCAATATGTTTCTTTTAAGTTGTTCCCCGTCTATCATTTTGGGTGTTATTTTTATAGTTAAACAAAAAATAATTCGTATTTTTGCCGATATGAAAGTGCCCGAACAAATAAAGAGTGCCGCAAAAAGTCTTATCGACCTTTACGGCGATGCCTTTGACTACCTCGGTAAGTACAAAGGCAAGGACGCTTTTTTGTTCCGTTTCCCAGAGGATGCAAATACGGGCTTTCCATACATCTACCTTTTCAAAAGCGACAAAGTAACTGAAATAACAGGCTTTGAAGCATTGGACATTCTGGACTTACTTGTCGAAAATCTCGATGAAGTCCGTGCAGAATAGCTTGTTGTCTATTCGCATTATTCCCCTGCAATCTGCCTGCGTGCCACTTCCGTACTTTGCCAGAAAATTAAGGTCGTAACTTTCGCGTCCCGACCCCTTTGAATTATCGTGCTGCGGCTCTATGTAACGCAGTTCACCGTCAGGAAAGCGTTGTAAGACGGTCATGTGTCCGCCGCCCCGTTTCCATCCGATAGACAACCCGTAAATCCCGACTTCCTTACATGTTTCGTTGAAGTATTCCAGCCAGCGTTTTTCGGTCATTCGTGCATATTTCTTGCTTGCCAGCCAGTTGTTCACACTTACATGTACGGCTTGTGTCCCGTCTGGATTTTTCCATACCTCCCATGCGTTCATCCCACGGCTCAAATAGTTCAGCTTTGAACCGCGAGTGTTAGGCTTTGCCGTAACATTAAATCCCAGCGTGCGCAAAACGTATGCAGGCGTACAGGTCTGGCAGTTTATGCCATACTCGCGCTTTTTCCCGTAGTTCGGGTTGGCGTGCTGCTGGTCGGCCTGCTCGACGGTCATAGGCTTTCCCTTTGTTATTTTCAGGGCTTCTTCTATTTCGAGATTGTGCACGGCAATGGCCTGCTTTTCGTCAGGCGTCAGGTTGTTGGGCAGTTCCTCGACCATATCGCGGATGCGTTTCTCCCTGATAGCTTCCTGTGTCACCTGTTCGATGACCTGCTTTGCCTCTGCGGGTGCTTTGAAATACGGGTGTTTTGGCGGGAACAGTTGCAGCGATTTTCCAGCGTTATACCTGAAAATGGCCTTTTTCGCCCCCTCCGTGCAGTTCTGCCCGCGCTTCATGGCCAGTTCGGGGTCGGATGCGGGATATTTGTTCTTTCGTACCTGTACGGCCGTGCATCGGCAGTTCCAGCCGTTCGGCGGCAGAAACATGTCCCAGAACGGGTCGGACGGCGGCAGTGTCGTGCCGTTTAATATGGCGTGTTCCTCGCGCACCTTGTCGTCGCCCGCCGTGCGGTACTGTAAGTTGTAACGGTCGCCGTCCTGCTCGAAGTCGTGCCATTTGGCCGCCATCTGTGCCGCCCCGAGCGCGTGGTTGTATTCCGCGTACAGGTAATTGTGGTTATACTGCGCGTTTATCTGCTTTACGTCCGTCAGGAACTCCCCGAACGGTTTGATGTCGCCCTTTTCCGTGAGCATGGACAGCCCCACTTCACGCAGCGCGTGGAACGTCTTAAACCCCGAAAACACAAAAGCGTTGTTTTCGAGGGCGTAACGTATGGTGTCGGGCACTTCATGGGGCAGCGCGCTGCCGACGGCCGTGTCAATCACGCGCAGCGTCTCGTTAATGAGAGCCTGCGCCTGCGGTTCTGTCAGGCATGAAACATCAAATCCCCCGTTCTGGTACACCGTCTTTGCCGCCTCGTCAAACAGCGCGTCGTCGAAGTCAAACGGGCGGCCGCCCTCGGCCAGCGTCAGCAGTTCACGCCCGTAAAGCGAACGCAACGCCGCGTTGAAAGCCTTGTACCCCCTGCGCAGCCCCACACCCGTGGGGCTTACCCGAAAAAAGCGTCAGGCTGTGTTTTTGCTTGCCGCACGCCCGTGATGGGGATGTTGTAGTTGTCGACGAAATACTGCGGGTCAATTTCGTAATATTCCAGCAGCAGGCGTTCCTCCTCGCGCCTTTCGGCGGGGCTGAACGACGCGGCGTCGTCCCATTGGAACGTCAGCCCCTGCACGGGGAAACCGTGCCGCGCCATGAGTGGCAGCAGTTTGTCATTTACTACATTCGCCACCATCTTCGCGTCGGCCTTTACCACGTCCTCGAAAATTTCAAGGTGCGTTTCCGACTGTGACAGGGACGAACC
>CANQSM010000183.1 GCA_947626525.1 uncultured Phocaeicola sp.
GCAGTATAACCTGTTTGCAATGCCGTCGATGCATTAATTATTAATTCGTCAGGATTAATATTAATATCGCTATTTAACACCCTAAGCTTGCTCTGTGTGTCATAATATCCTGCTTTAGGCACATTCACGAGGGAATGTGTATCATCAGTATCGGCATTTACTCCACCACTGGCTACATCTACTGTTTGCTTGCCATAATTTATCATAGTCCCCGTTTTATTAATTCCTGTCGCTGAACTGAACGTTTTAGTCGCCAATACATCACCAACAACCGCCGTACCCGTAACCGCAGGCACGGTAACTTTCGACAAAACATTTCCGTTGTCGGGCGTGACATTTTGAACGCTAGTAGACAACGACACACTTTTATTCTGCGTAATTATACTTACCGTCGCCTTTGAAAGTCCGTCATGGTTCTCATCAGGCGTAAGCTCAACCTTTGTTGTTGTTGTGTTAAGAGTAGCACTCTTTTCCTGCAAAGTAGGGTCTGTCTTTATTGAACCTATGTTGTCCGCCATAGTCTGAAATTCTGCGTCAGTAGCCGTTTGAACTCCTTTATTAGTGATAGCCTCGGCTACTAATGTTTTGCCATCACTTACAGATTTTTTTAGGCTAGTAATTTCTGTATATATCGCCTTGTTTTGCACGGGGTTTGTTGATTGCTCATTTAACTCCTCATCAACATCAATCTTCTGCCACTCTCCGCCCGTCGCAAACAACTGCCAGTTTTCGCCTTTGTCTGTGGGCGTAATGCCTGTTATGCCGTCTTTTTTTACTATATACGAATTGCCGTTATAAAAAACTATGTCGAGGCAATCGTATATAGCCTCTGCGTCATATTCTCCCCTAATCCTAAGAGCAATTCTTCCTGCATTTCTCCAGTTCAAATTGATAACCCCCATTCCAAACAGCCAGTTTCTCTATTGACTTGAAAATCATATCTGTAATCTTCCGCTCGAAACATCAAACAGCCAGTTTCTAAGTCTACTTGAAATTCAGGCGCGTTTACCTCATAAGCATTCTCAATCTTGTCCGCTATCTCGTTGCCTTTCTGCTCTATATCATCAATAGCCTGTTGGGTTTTCTGCTCAACCTGTACGACGTATTGTCCTGCCTGCTCACTGCTTGCTTTGGATTGTTCGCTGTAGTATTTCGAGTTGTCCGTTTCGTCGCCCTCTCGGACAGTTCCCTCTGTGCCTACCGCCCAACTTTTGGATAAATCGGCAAAATTACTTGAATTTGTTGCGGACTGCTCTGCTGCCTTTGCGCTTGCCTCTGCCTTGGCACTCTCAACTTTAATGTCTGCCAGATAATCAGGGCGCAGATGTTTCTCGCTGATACTGCCCTCTATGACTTTTGCCGTGACTTTGCCGTCAGTATCTACGATAAATTCTATGGTGTCACTGTCCAAAAATTCAAACTGCGTTATCAGTGATGCCAAATCGATATATTGCATTTCGCCGTTGTCAAGGGTCAAGACAAGCTTCTGTGTTTCCGCGTCATACTTAAAGTTGACGGCGATTTTTTCCAGTGCCGTGTCAATAACAATCTGCGTGTTGTTGTACCTTGTGACGGTGATTACGCCTGTCATTTTGTCGATTGTAAAATCCTTAATGAAGTCCGCCGCTTCCGTCTTGTCAAGCTTGTTCAAATCAAGATGTATAACTCGGTCATCTATCTCATTCGTGGCTACATCAACTTTGTTGAGGTTATCTTCATTGAGCGGCGTTTTGTCGCTCGGGTAATTCTCCCAGTTAATTCTAGCGTATGTTTTCTGATATGCCATATCCGCACCCCCTTATCCTGAAATTCCCGGCTGTCCTAAAGCCTGTAACTGACTGCTAATTTGATTAATCCAACCGTTTATTTTTGGTATGATAGTGTTGTTAAGATTAGTTACCGTTGTATTTGCCATATCTGCTGTAGCCTGTGCCTGCGCCGCCGCTGAACCTGCCGCATCTGCCGCCGATTGCGCTGTGCCTGCCGCAGAATTTGCCGCACTTGCCGCCGACTGCGCCATGGATATTGCCTGCATTGCTGTCTGCATAGCTTGGCTGTCCGATACCGTGTTATTAAACTGGTTCACAGCGTTACCGCTGATTGAAAACGCTGTAATGTTGCGGCATTGAATGTTTCCTTGCGCATCGACGCTGAAATTTGTCGAATTTATTGTTATGTTTTTGCTAGTAAGATTTAAGTTGCCGCCTGCCATAAAATTAATTGTCTCGTCGGCAGTCATTGATATGTTTTTTGCTCTTACCTTAAACTCACTGCCCTTGTCGGCACTTGCGGATAATTCAACCTGTACGATATCGCCGTTGCTGTCAACCTTTAAGATAATCTGTCCTGCAAGCTGTGTAATCTGTGACTGCAAGTTTTCTCTCGTGTCTTTTAGTTCTGACCTCGTTTCCTCCACATTCCGCGTAAGCGTGTTTGTTTTTCCTCTTAACTGCACAATGGACTTGTGTACCGAGTTGACCTTTTCAGAGTATCTTTCAACGCCTTTAGCCGAAAACGTGTCTTTAAGTGCCTGTATGCCTTTTAAGTGCCGCTCCAAGATGTAGCTTTCAATCAGCTCATACCGCGTCACAAGCCTTATCGGGTCGCCAACCTCAAAACAGGGGTTCCCCTGTAATTCTGCTTCATAAGGTCGGTAAACGATGTCTTTTATCTTCTCAAAAATGTTCTTCGCTATCGGCGTTAGCTGTTCATCAGTCTTGCCGTAGACAAGGAAGTTGTCCTGAATTATATAAGTATTCTGTATCTCGGGTATCTTATCAGGATAAAGCTTTCCTATGTCATTTTCTTCTTTTCGTATCTGCACCCTGTTTATCGTCCGTACACGGTAGTCATCATACTGTGCGCTTATGTACGTTCCGCCCCTGCCTATCGGTATGCCTTTAGGGTCTTGTGGGTAAAGGTGTCCTGTTTCCGCCTGCGGCAGATAATCAGGCGCGTGGTCGGGATATAGGTCATTAGCAGGGTAAAGACCTTGAATGTCCTGCTCAAGGTAAAGCCATTGGAATTTGCCGTTCCTGTCGATGTGCCCGAAACAACCGTTAATCTCGCATATCGCTGTGATAACGTCTTTTCCGCTCAATTCCGACGGGTCAATCGTTTTGGTAATAACCATATTGTCGTTGACAAGCTCTGCGTCGGGGTCTGCCTCGTCAACATCAAAGTTTTTCAAGAAGCTTTTCCTAAATGCTTTCATCGTGACAGTACTGTTGTCATTCGGCAAGACTGTGTTGTACCATTCTGCAACGTCAGTGTTGATAATGTCGTACATAACATCGTAGGCGACAATATCCCTCCACCGCCTGTCTGCCGTGGGGGTGTCAGAAAACACTTTGTATCTGCCTATCGGAAACATTTCTTTGCTGTTTTGGTCAAGATACATTCGCACGTCAATCCAATTGTTGAACATCGGCAGAAAAACATTTGCAATCTTGAATTTTATGCTCGACGCTTCACAAGAGCCGAACCTAAGTTCGCTCTGCGAACACAGGCTTTCCGACAGTTCCATACTCTCGGTAAATATTTCAGTGTTCGTAATCGTGCCGCCGTCATAATCGATTTCAAGCTGTTTGTCCACGCTCTGTTTCGGAAAGCGTTCATATAATGGACTGTCAATCACTCTTAACACCCCCTACTATTGCAAACCGTATCGGGTCATACATAATGTGGTTGTCATACGCCCAATACATATTAGGCTGAAAGTCCGCAAGATAGCCTGTCTGCGTCACATAGCTGTCATATTCGGGAATGTACGCCGTGAAATTGAACTGCCGCGCTTTGGATATTGTGTAGTTCGCCTTTATGTTTGACAAAAAATCCGTAAGCGTGATATTTGTCAG
>CANQSM010000184.1 GCA_947626525.1 uncultured Phocaeicola sp.
GATAATGATAATGTTGCTCCAAATAAAGTAAACATGGGAATTGTTGGTAAAAGCGGTTATATGGCACCAGAAATTGTCGCTAAAGAAGCGATGCCTGATAGATACACGGATTACTTTTCTCTTGCTGTTATACTGTTTATATTATTTTACCTAAATCGTCCATTTGAAGGTAAAAAGGTTCTTGGCTGCCCTTGCTTAACGGAAGATGCAGAACGTATATTGTTTGGAAAAGATTGTGTTTTTATTATGGATCCATCAGATGATTCTAACCGTCCAGATCCTCGCTTCCATAAAAATGTAATGCGTCGTTGGCCTCTATTCCCTCGTCTTTTAAGAGAAACATTTATAAAAGCCTTTTCTAAAGAAGCGATACAAAATCCCACAAAACGTGTAATGGACAAAACTTGGCAACAAGTCCTTCTCCAAGTACGTTCTCAATACGTAAAATGTCCGCATTGTGGAAATGAAACTTTTATTGACCCAGAAGCAGCAGGTTCTAAATGTATTCGTTGCAAACAAGTCGTAAACCGTCCTATGGTTTTAAAAGTTGGGAACTATCGTATTCCAATGTTGGAAGGACAAAAAATATATAAATGTCAATCTCAAGCGTCTACTAATGTAGATCTTTCCGAAGTTTTTGGCATTGTTATAAAGAATCCTCAAGGTAAGCTTGGAATTAAAAATACATCAAAAGTTACATGGGCAGTAGTTTTACCTAATGGAGAAATTCGTAATATCGAAGATGGGCGTGGTTTGCCTATTTTGCCAGATTTAAAAATAAAGTTTAATCATGACGTGACGGCTTTAATCACGTTGTAAAACGAAAATAAAAAAATGGAAAATGATCCTTTTGCAATTGTAGATGAAATACCTCGTAAGGTAATGACTCTATTTTATTTAGTGGATACATCAGGAAGTATGTCAGGAGCCAAAATTGGAGCTTTGAATACCGCTGTACGTGAAACTCTTCCTATTATTAAGGAAATATCTGAAAATAATTCTGATTCAAAGATTAAAATTGCAGTTTTGGAATTTTCAAGTGGCTGCGAATGGATGTATCCTACGCCAACTGAAATTGAAACTTTTGAGTGGCGTGATTTACAAGCAGGCGGGCTAACCTCTCTAGGTGAAGCATATGACAATCTCTCACAAAAACTTTCACATAGTCATGGATTTATGATGGAAGCAACCGGTTCATTTGCTCCAGTTATTATTTTGCTTTCAGATGGTGCTCCAACAGATCATCCTGAATATGCGCTTGATAAATTAAAAGCGAATAATTGGTTTAAGGCTGCTACTAAAATAGCCATAGCTATTGGAGATGATTGCATTAAGCAAACTCTCATTGATTTTACAGGAAACGAAGAAGCTGTTTTAACCGTCCACAATGTTGATGAGTTAAAAAAGATAATAAGAATGGTATCTGTGACCGCATCTAGAGTTAATAGTAAAAATACATCTGTAGGTAAAGAAGCTCCAGATAAGGCAACAGAGACTGTAACTACTATCAAAAATGATATTGTAAATGATCCAACCTTAAAAGGTATTGACGTTGGTTCATCCACAACAAATGCAGGTACAGACGATTGGGCTGGCTGGTAAATTAGTTTAATGGATATGATAACTTTTTATACACAAGCGTTAGGTTCAAGTCATCTTGCCTCTAAGAAACCGTGTCAAGATAGTGGAATACACTACAATAAGGATGGGGTGTATATTGCTATTGTATGCGATGGGCATGGTGGAGAGAGTTATGTCCGAAGCGATAAAGGTTCTCGTATTGCAGCCGAAGTTGCTAAAAATAAAATTCTTGAATTTGTTAAATCAACTCCTACTGAAATCTTTGCAGGTAAAAAAAATGCAGTAACAGTTGTTCCCACAAGAGATCCTAGAATAGATAAGCAAGGACATAAAAGAGAGGTCTCCATGCTTTCAGAGAGCGAGATGGAACTGCTTAAACAAAATATTCTGTATACAAAAGAGGTAGAACAATACCCCGAAATGGAATCCCTATTTCGAAAATTGTTTACGGATATATATGAATCTTGGAAGTCAGAAATAAAGAATGATGCTCAAACAAATTCTTTTAGTGGCAAAGAAAAGGAAAAGATTGGTTCATCTCGCCTTGAAAAGGCTTATGGTTCGACATTGATGGCAACAGTTCGTACCCCTAGTTATTGGTTTGCATTTCACATCGGAGATGGAAAGTTATATGCTTGTGACAAACTAATGAAATGGTATGAACCTGTACCATGGGATTGTAATTGCTTTTTAAACATTACGACATCTCTTTGTGACCATACTCCTGTGGAGGAATTTAGATATGCTTTTGATGGAACTGGAGACTTCCCTCTGGCTTTTGCTTTAGGTAGTGATGGAATTGATGATACTTTTATTAGAACTGAACTTATTCACAAATTCTATAGCAAACTATTGTGTCTACTAGAAGAACATAAACAAGAAGAGGTTGAAACTCTTTTGAAAGAATCTTTATCAAATTTGAGTGAACGAGGTAGCCATGACGATATGTCTGTAGCTGTAATAGTAGATGAACATGATTTACCAACAGCTGTAGAATATTATAACGTAATTTCTGAGGTACGCGCATTAAATGCTGAGAGGGATAAACGTCAGAAAGAATTGTTACGGTTATGTGAAAAAATTAACTTAGCAGAAAGTGATGTTGTCAAGAAAACTAACAATCGTGATAAATTAGCTTCTGACAATTGGGATTGGTGGCTAAATGTACGGCAACAGAGAGAGAAAAATTCGTACTGTTACAAAAAAAAATCAGACGAGGTATGTGCAGCACAAAAAACACTTTCTGATTTAAAAGTTAAAAAAAATGAGCTTGAAAAATCATTCTCTGAATGGGAAGAAGAAAGTCGTAAACGAGTTGGACAATTAAAACAACAAGCTGAATCAATTCGAGTAAACATTGATTCTAATACACCATTAGTAACAGAATCTGAGAATAATGCAATAAACAATAGTCAAATTCAACAACCATGTCATGAGGAGAATAGATTACCATCAAAAATCTCATATTCTTGTGATGATACACAAACAGAAATTTCAGATTCCCCTAATATGGTTTATAAAAAAGCCAATGATGCAATGATTTCAGAAGAAGGAATTGCTCAAATGGACAAAGAAGCAGATGCTCAAGCAAAAGAAATATTAAATAATCATCATAATTAAGTTTATTTGTAATGGGAAAAGCAATTGGTATAGATTTAGGAACAACAAATTCTGTTGTTGCTTATAAAGATACAGCCGTAAAAGTTATTCAGACTGGTGCAAATAACGAGGATTTGTGCCGTTCTTGTGTTGCCCTTGATAAAAGTGGACAATTCCTTGTTGGCAATGCTGTTTATAAAAATTGGAAAAGATACTCACCTAATATTGTCGTTTCTGTTAAACGTCTTATGGGAACTGGTTTTTCAGATCCTCGTGTACAAAAAATGTGTGCGGATAGCAATGCGTATCCTTACGGAATAAAAAAACCATCAGGCGGAACAGAGGAGGCTGTTGCTATTGTACTTCGTGGTAAAGAATACAGTCCGGAACAAATAAGTGGTGAAATTCTTAAGGCACTAAAAACTGATGCTAATACAAAGTTAGGAGATGTGACGCATGCTGTAATTACGGTTCCTGCGTATTTTACCGAAAAACAGAAAACCGCAACAAAAAAAGCAGCAGAATTAGCAGGACTTCATGTGCAACGATTACTTGCCGAACCTACAGCGGCTGCCATATCTTACGG
>CANQSM010000185.1 GCA_947626525.1 uncultured Phocaeicola sp.
AAATCTCAAATGTACTTTTCCGACCGACATACACACCCAAATTCGATGTATTCAAATTTTTGTCATGTACTTAAAAATCTTTTATAAAAAGAAAATGAGTGATCCGAAACAAACTCTTTTAGGAATGACCCTTGATGAAATGCGGAAGGTGGTAAAAGAACGGAATATGCCCGGGTTTACTGCCAATCAAATCGTTTCGTGGGTATATGATAAAAAGGTTGCTTCCATAGATGAAATGACCAATTTGTCATTGAAGCATAGGGAACTGCTTAAAGAAGAGTTTGAGGTGGGAGCTTCGGCACCGGTGGAGGCGATGCGTTCGGTTGACGGCACGGTAAAATACCTTTTTTGCACGCCGGATGGCAATTATGTAGAGTCTGTCTATATTCCGGACGGTGAGCGCGCCACATTGTGTGTCTCTTCACAGGTGGGCTGTAAGATGAACTGCAAGTTCTGTATGACAGGCAAACAAGGCTTTACCGTTAATCTGTCGGCAAATCAGATTCTGAATCAAATCTACTCGATACCCGAAAGGGATACCTTGACAAACATCGTACTGATGGGCATGGGCGATCCTTTTGATAATCTGGATGAAGTGTTGAAGGCGTTGGAAGTGCTTACTGCGGAGTATGGCTATCAGTGGAGCCCGAAGCGCATAACGGTTTCTTCCGTAGGATTGAAAAAAGGGCTGCGGCGCTTTTTGGAAGAAAGCGATTGCCATTTGGCTATCAGTTTGCATTCTCCTTTTCCGGCGCAGCGTGGAGAATTAATGCCTGCTGAGCGAGCTTATTCCATTACGGAGATGGTGGACTTATTGCGGAACTATGATTTTAGTAAACAAAGACGCTTGTCGTTTGAATATATCGTGTTTAAGGGATTGAATGATTCGATGAATCATGCGAAGGAACTGGTGAGACTGTTGCGTGGCTTGGATTGCCGCATCAATTTGATTCGGTTCCACACTATTCCGAATGTAGATTTGGAAGGTGCCGATATGAAAACGATGACTGCTTTCAGAGATTATCTGACGGGGCATGGCCTGTTTACTACCATCAGGGCCTCCCGTGGAGAAGATATATTTGCCGCTTGCGGCATGCTTTCTACAGCTAAGAAACAATATGTGAAACTTTAATAAATAATTTTTGGAATATGAGATCTATCATACGGTATCTAAGCTTTGTGTTCGTTGTATCGGCTTTTGCTTCTTGCAAAAATGGTACATTGTTTACTCCTGTGTCAAGTGGCCGGCCTTATGAAATGCTGGTAGTAGTGGATAAGGATACGTGGGAACGTCCGGCAGGACGGGCTTTGTTTGATGTATTGGATACGGATGTTCCAGGATTGCCCCAGTCGGAGCGCTCTTTCCGCATTTCTAATACGGATCCTTCTCAATTTGACCGGATACTCCGTATTTTCCGAAACATCATTCTGGTAGATATAAAAGATACATACACGCACCCTCAATTAAAGTATTCTCGGGACGTGTACGCACAGCCGCAAATGATTATGAGAATACAGGCCCCGAATGAGAAAGAGTTCGAAGAGTTCGTGACGAAGAGCAAACAGACTATTATAGACTTCTTTGTCAAGGCGGAAATGAACAGACAAATCAACGTTTTGAGAGAAAAGCATAGTGGCGTGGTAGAGCGGAAAGTAGATAGCCTTTTCGGCTGTAGACTTTGGGTTCCGGTGGAGCTGGCATCTTACAAAGTCGGAAAAGACTTTTTCTGGGCTTCAACGAATGTGGCTACCAGCGATATGAATATCGTGGTCTATTCTTATCCGTATGTGGATAGGAATACTTTTACCCGTGATTATTTTATTCAGAAGCGTGATTCGACAATGAAAGCGAATCTGCCCGGGGCACGTGAGGGAATGTATATGATGACGGATACGCTGTATGTGGAAACTAAGGATATTGTCGTGCACAAGAATTATGCCCAGGAAGCGCGTGGCTTGTGGGCAATGAAGGGAGATATGATGGGAGGACCGTTTGTTTCCCATTCCCGTGTTGACCGGAAAAACGGTCGGGTGATAGTGGCGGAGGCATTTATCTTTTCTCCTGATAAACTGAAACGTAATCTGATAAGAACAATGGAAGCTTCTTTGTATACATTGCAGTTGCCTGAAGAAATAAAGGAGGAGACGGAGATACCTGTTGAAGGTGCGGAGGAGACGGAAATGGAAAAAGCAAGTGATAAATAACGGAAATATATGGAAAGAGATAAAATAAGAGTGGGCATTACTCACGGGGATATCAATGGAGTAGGGTATGAGGTGATACTTAAGGCTTTTGCCGACCCTATGATGCTGGAACTTTGTACACCTGTTGTTTACGGGTCTCCTAAAGTGGCCGCCTATCATCGTAAAGCGTTGGATTTGCCTACGAATTTCAGCATTGTGAGTTCTGCCGCGGAAGCTCCTCATAATAAGCTAAGCATCGTAAATTGTGGCGGTGACGAGGTGAAAGTGGAATTCTCCAAGCCGACTCCCGAAGCCGGGAAAGCCGCTTTGGATGCTTTGGAAAAGGCATTGCAGGAATATCGGGAAGGGCTGATTGATGTATTGGTGACGGCTCCTATCAATAAGCATACCATTCAGTCGGAGACATTCCGTTTCCCGGGACATACCGAATATATAGAAGAACGGGTAGGAGACGGCCGGAAGGCTTTAATGATTCTGATGAAAGATGAATTCCGTGTAGCCTTGGTCACTACCCATATACCGGTAAAGGACATTGCTTCGTCCATTACGAAAGAGTTGATAAAAGAGAAGCTTTCTGTCTTTCATCGTTCTTTGAAGCAGGACTTCAATATCGGCTGCCCGCGTATTGCCGTGCTGGCTTTGAACCCGCATGCCGGCGACGGAGGACTAATCGGTACGGAAGAACAGGAGATGATCATTCCTGCCATCAAAGAAATGGTTGCTGAAGGCGTTCAGTGTTTCGGACCTTATCCGGCCGATGGCTTCATGGGGTCGGGCAGTTATACTCATTTTGACGGAATCTTGGCCATGTATCATGATCAGGGATTGGCGCCGTTTAAAGCTTTGGCTATGGATGATGGAGTCAATTATACGGCCGGATTGCCTATCGTACGTACTTCTCCTGCTCATGGAACCGCCTACGACATTGCCGGACAGGGTGTCGCTTCGGAAGAATCTTTCCGCCAAGCGTTGTACGTGGCGATGGATGTGTTCCGTAATCGGATGCGGGATAAGGAGATACACGCGAATCCGCTTCGTAAGCAATATTATGAGAAACGCGATGACAGTGATAAGCTGAAACTTGATTCCATAGAAGAAGACGAATTATAGTTCGCTTGATAGAACGAAAAGGTTTCCGCAAAAAAAGGAAAAGAGAGTGCAGGAAAAAACTCTTAAGAATCTTTGCCGAAACTGTCGGAGTTTTCAGAAAGATTCTTAAGAAAGTTTCGGAAAACTCCGACAGTTTTTTCCGCTCTTTCTTATATCCGTAAAGAATACGTATCTTATTCATCTTCATTTTTTCACTTTCGCGTGGATACGCCCGCATCGGAAGGAATAGGGTATCTTCACTGTAACTCTTTGATTCGTGGTTCACCAACATTTTCAAAGAACGACAGAAGCCGTCCATGGGACTATTGTTGAGTAATTTTGTTTTTTTTAGCAGAATGAAGTAAAAAAAGTTCTTGTTTTATTAGGAGATATTAAATCTTTTTACATACCTTTGCGTGT
>CANQSM010000186.1 GCA_947626525.1 uncultured Phocaeicola sp.
AAGCCCAAAGTAGGGTGAATCTCTGAAATATTGTGTATCTTTGCCATATCTTGGTTCGGTTATTTCCCCCGTTTTGGATGTCAAACCTTATTTGCGGGGGAACACTTAAAGATACAAAAAAAACCAACTAATTCGCAATAATTTGTGTATGAATTAGTTGGCTATTTTTATGGTATTTAATGAATGTCCCTTGTTTCAATGACCTTGAAAGGTCAACGTACAACCCTAAGGATTTCATTGTTTACGCATAAATATTAGTCAGTCTGAAGAGAAAGAAAACCCTATCCTTTACCCTCTAAATTGTGTTCTAAACTCCTTGATTTTAGTATATTATGAGAAAAACATAAAGTTACAATAAAAATGGCATATGGAGTAATTAAAGCTATCATCTTCATATGCCTTCTTATTTTTTAAGGACATTTACGGAATATCACTAGTTTAAAATATCCAAGATTTTAAAGCATTTTATGAGTTTTCCTATAGCTTTGTCCACTTGTTCCTTAGAGTGGGTGGCCATTAATGCAAAGCGTACCAGAGTATCTTGCGGGGCGCATGCGGGAGGCACTACCGGATTAATGAAAACGCCTTCTTCGAAAGCTAGTTTGGTTACTTCGAAAGTTTTGTCTGTATCACGGATATATAGAGGAATAATAGGACTCTCCGTTTCGCCAATTTCGAAACCACTGTCACGAAAACATTTCAATGCATAATTAGTGATTTCCCAGAGATGTTCCTGGCGTTTAGGCTCACTCTGGAGGATATGAAGTGCAGCCAAGACTGCTGCAGTTGCTGCAGGAGTACTGCTCGCTTGGAATATATAGGAACGTGCATTATGGCGTAACCAGTTAATTGTATCCTTATCAGAAGCGATAAATCCTCCAATGGAGGCCATTGATTTGGAGAATGTCCCCATAATCAGGTCGACCTGGTCAGATAATCCGAAATGGTTACAGACTCCGCGTCCTTGTTTTCCGAAGACTCCTAAACCGTGAGCCTCGTCTACCATAATACTTGCATTGTACTTTTCTTTTAAACGAACGATTTCCGGCAATTTAGCCAAATCTCCCTCCATAGAGAATACGCCATCAACTATAATTAATTTAATGGCATCTGGAGAACAGGTTTGTAATTGCTTTTCTAGCTCTTCCATGTCATTGTGTTTGTATTTCAACTGGGTTGAAAAAGACAAACGGCGTCCGTCAACAATGGAAGCATGGTCTCTATCATCGCAAATAATATAATCATTGCGTCCTGTGAGACATGGAATGACGCCTTCATTTACGGTAAACCCTGTAGGAAAGACTAAAGCTTCTTCTTTTCCTACAAATTCCGCTAATTCTCGTTCCAGTTGTAAATGAATGTCGAGAGTTCCGTTTAGTAAGCGTGAACCGGCACATCCGGTACCATATTTGCGAGTTGCTTCAATTGCAGCTTCTATGATACGTTTGTCATAAGTTAGCCCCATATAGGAATTGGAACCGAACATCAGGACTTTTTTCCCATCCATGATTACTTCTGTGTCTTGCGCACTGTCAATTTCACGAAAATAAGGGTAAACACCTCTTTCCATGTACATTTGAGGCAGTCTGAATTTACTGAACTTTTCTTGTAATAATCCCATATTATTAATAAATATAAGCTTATAGCTTATATGATTGATTTACCGTTTCTTGAGTATTATAATTATCTGTTTTAAACAACTCTTTAAAAACAAGGAGCAAAAATAATAAAAATATGTAATTGAATACGCGGTTTTCCATAAAAAATCTTCTTTTGTAAATCTATTGGGTTTGAAAAGTACTATTCTGGAAGATTCGTATTATTTTTGCCAAACTAAGTGATGACGTTATAATATGGATGAAAAGAAAAAAGTTGTTTTCATTGCTAATCCGATTTCTGGAACGCAGAATAAAAAACAGGTTTTGCAATGTGTTAAAGACAGGATTGATCAGTCGAAATATGATTGTGAAATCATACTTACTGAATATGCAGGTCATGCTGCAGAGCTGGCTACAAAGGCTGTGGATGGAGGGGCTTTCATAGTAGTAGCTGTGGGTGGGGATGGGACGATAAATGAAATAGCGCGTTCCATTAGGCACACTTCTACTGCTTTAGGAATAATTCCTTGTGGGTCGGGTAATGGACTGGCTAGACATTTACAGATTCCATTGGAAATAAAGGGCGCCATTGATGTGATTAATGAAGGGGTTGTGGAGTGTGTGGATTATGGTAAAATTAATGGATTGCCTTTTTTCTGTACTTGCGGAGTTGGTTTTGATGCTTTCGTAAGTTCAAAGTTTGCTTCCTCTGGGCGTCGTGGATTACTTACTTATGTGGAGAATACTTTGCATGAGAGCCTGAAATATAAGTCGGAAGCATATGAAATAGAAACAGGCGATGGCACATTGAAGTATAAAGCTTTTTTAATAGCATGTGCCAATGCTTCCCAATATGGTAACAATGCTTATATAGCTCCTCAGGCTTCTTTAAGTGACGGGTTAATGGATGTGACTGTGTTGGAACCTTTTACAGTATTGGATATCCCTTCTTTAGCATACCAGTTGTTTAATAAGACAATAGACCAGAACAGTAGGATTAAGACTTTTAAGTGTAAGAATATACGTATTCATCGGGCAAAAGAAGGGGTGATTCATTATGATGGAGATCCGGTAATGGCGGGAAAAGATATAGAAGTGGAAATTGTTCCCAAAGGTATTAATATGGTGGTGAATCAGGCAAAACGAACTTTTCAACCAACCTCATTGATACAATTATTTTCAGATTACTTTGATGCTGTAAATGCTTTGAAAGGAGATTTTAAAAATCGTAATCGGCAACTATTTGTTCTAAATCGAGAACTGTTACGTAAGTTAACCAAAAAATAAATGTGGTTTGTATTTTCTACATTTTCAGGTAAAAGTCTTGTGTGAGCTTTTTGTATTCTTCACTATAGATTGAAGGGGCGGTTTCAATAATCAGCGTTTTCTCTTCTACCCTTTCCTCCGAGGTGAAACGGAAAGCCAACATACAACGTTTGGGAGATACTTTCGGGGTTGTCTGAATCCATGTTTTGCGAGATGGATAAAGTTTGTTTTCTATGGCAAAACCGAGAATCTTGTTTACTTCGCATGCAGGGATAATAATGGAAAACTCTCCTTGAGGATGTAATAATTTTGCGACATATCGTACCAATTCCTGAAAAGATAGTCCATTGTCATGACGGGCTATATTCCTTTTGTTGTCAGGGCATTTTAGGGAATTGGAGAAGTATGGAGGATTGGAAATAATGGAATCGAAAAGGATATCTGTTTTAAATGCTTTTAAGTCGGCATGGATAATTCTTATACGTTCTTTCCAAAGACTTATACGCACATTTTCTTGTGCCTGAATAGCTGCTTCTTGGTCAATTTCTATTCCAACGATTGAAGCTTGACTTCGTTGTGCTGCCATTAATGCAATTAATCCTGTTCCTGATCCGATGTCTAAAATATGCTTTGCGTGAAAGACATTGGCCCAAGCTCCTATCAATACACCATCTGTACCGACTTTCATGGCACATCGGTCGTGATGTACGGTAAACTTCTTAAACGAAAAAACAGAATTTGACATATTTTGTCATTAGTGTCCAATAAAATTGGACGAGTTAAATATTTAATCAAATAGTCCTTCAAAAATAGGATAATCGAGTTCTT
>CANQSM010000187.1 GCA_947626525.1 uncultured Phocaeicola sp.
TGACCTTTGCCGACATTCAGTTCTTGGAAATCAACCAAGAGATAGCCGCCATCCTCAAACTCTCGGAGATAGGCAACGTAGATTGGCAGCAGCTGTTGGACGACATCGCCAGCGTGCCAGGCAACTTCACTGTGGAGAACCTCACCGCTGACATAGAGACACTTTACAATATGGGGGCATCATTGGCTACCGCAGGTATCAACGGGGCATCGGACGCACTCTTGCAGCAGAGTTCCTTCAATGAGTTGTTCAATGGTAAGGTGAGTAAGATACTTGACATCTATGACAACTACCATGACCTCTATGAACAGGCAGAGAACGGCATCGGCAGCACCCTCCTCAGTCTGGTGGGTGGCGAGGACAACGTGGCAGCCCTCTTCGACCTCTCCAACTACAACATCACCTCGTGGATGACCGACTATCTGAGCGAGACGCAGGGCAACTACTACACGCAGCGTTGGTACATCGCCCGACGTGACCAAGGCAGCGTGAGCCTCTGTGACTACTATCCTCCGACCGATGACAACAGCATTCTGAACGGTGCCCATTGGTATCGTATCAACACTTCCGACCCCAACTTCTACCCTAATAGCACGCAGAGAGAGCAGATATTGGCCAACTCGGAGAACCATGCCGGATGGAGTCGCAGCCGTGTGCAGCAGCTCAACGCACAGAATGACGGCTTCACCTACACGATGAACTACTGGATGTCGTCGTATATCATCAGCCGTGGTGGGAAGCAGACGAAGAAAGCGTATGCCTATGAGATACACGTGACCAAGAGTTGGAACAACGTGGAAGAGGTGTACGAGGATTTCTTCGACTCCTACAGCATGGATTTGAACACCTTTAAGCGACAGTTGCAGGCACGCCTCTCGGAGTACAACGACAATGAAGAAGGCTATGTCTATTACATCGGCAGTGACGCAAAACGATATTACCAAGCCACCGATGCCGCCAAGCTGAAGGGCGTGGAGAGCGTGACCATCAGCGTCACCTGTTCGGACGGTGTTACCCTCGGACAGGGCAGCACGCAGTACAAATGCCGTGAGTGCGGCGGTTCTCTCAATGCCCACAGCAAGGAATGCGCCATGAGGACAACCGTATCAGAAAATAATCTCGACCTATCGGAACTGGACGAGAAGGAACGTGAGGCAAGCAGCAAGATTGCCCTGTTGGAGGCGCAGATAAACCAGTTGGAGACAGAGAACAAAAACCTGCTCACGCAGATCGCCAATGCCTCCGTGGAGGAAGCCCCAGCCTTGCGGCAGCAGTACAATGCCAACAAGACCAAGATAGACAACCTGAAGAAGGAGTTGGCTTCATGGCAGCAGCAGTTGGCAGACATACAGAATGCCAAGAGCGAGGCGGCTAACGACAATTCCACCGCCACCGATGACTACTACCGCATCCCTGCCATCATGCAGGATGTGAAGTCAGCCTACAACCTCACGTGGCAAGGAGCCGGTTCGTGGAACGGTTATACCTATGTCCGCACCGCCACCATGCCCAACATCAACGGCATTATCACCTTCAAGGCGACACTCTCCATTGCAAGGAAGCCCAAGTACTTCCTTGGCATCAAAATACACCGTGCGATACTGCAAATCTCATGAGAGCTGACCTCGGAATACACCGACACGCAGGTGGTGGATGTGCTCATCCTTGACCCGAACGCCACGGACGAGGAAAAGACGAGGCAGGTGAACAACCGCATCTCGGAGATAGCCCGGGAGTTCCCGTCGTGCAGCATCACCACGGAGTATGCCAAGAGCGAGGCGACACAGACCGCCGACAATGACGATGTGATACATTTGCTCTGGTCGAGCGACCGACTGGAGATAGCCCGTGAGGTGGACAGCCGTATTACCAAGATATATGCCGACTTGGTATCATTGGAGAAGATGATGCACTACAAGCGCAGCATCATTGACGTGTTGAAGGACATTCTTCCTTCAATCGACGCAGACCAAGGTCGCAGAAGGACACTCATTGAAGAGTGCTACGAGCGATGGCGTGAGAATGCAGACCCTAACAGAGGGGATAGTGAAGATTACGAGAACGAAAACTGAGGGAGAATAAAGAATGAGACATACGATCATCATAGCTCTCCTGCTGATTACCCTTTTCCCAAAGATAGCCTTGGCGCAATGGGGATTCGATGCAGTGTCGGTAGAAGCATACATCAACGATCACAAAAAGCAGCGAAGCCTGTTGTTGGCACGCAGCACACTGGAGTACAGCAACCAACTGCTGCATGAATACAGCAGTGAGGAGGTGGGAAAGTACAAGGAACTGAATGTTGATTTGGACAAATATACCCGAGCCTTCGACATCATCGACGTGATGTACCAATCGTTGCGCACAGTGCTGAATGTGAAGAGCACCTACCAGACGGTGAGCGACCGCATCAGTGACTACAAGAACCTGTTGGAGGACTTCAACGAGAAGGTCATCAAGCGGAAGCACATCGAACTGGCTGACACGATGCTCATCAGCATCAACAAGAAAGCCATCGACAACATATACAACGAGGGAAGTCTGCTCTATCATAGCGTCAATGACCTCGTGTTGTATGCCACGGGAGCAGCTGCCTGTTCCACCTCCGACCTGCTGATGGTGTTGGAGAACATCAACAACTCGTTGGACCTGATAGAAAAACACCTGAACCAAGCCTACTTCCAGACATGGCGGTATGTGCAGCTGCGCATGGGCTACTGGAAGGAGAAGGTGTATCGCACCCGGACGAAGGAAGAGATACTCGAAGATGCCTTCAGCCGATGGAAGGTGGCAGGAAAACTTGATTATTGACAGATTGAAACAAAAGAAGAACGGACATGAAGAAGACAATGATACTCATCATGGCGGCTGTAGCCACCATCACAGCCACAGCCCAAAGCGTAACCTACAACCACGACTCATCGAAGCAGAACCAGATAACGGTGATGGAGACGGGTGGCGGTTCTCTAACCCCTGAGTTCTATTATTGGCTGTTGCACAACAGCTACAAGAAGACGGCGGCAGAGAAGAACAAGTTGGGCTTCCGTACCCTTGCCGGCATCAACCTATACAACCAAGTGGATGATGCGGAGAAGATAGACTCGGCCCTGACCAAGCGTGCAGAGGTGGAAGCCCTAAACGTAGCCGACCGACAGATAGACCTCGCCTGGCTTGCCGAGAGCAGCAAGATCAACGGTCAGTTGGACAAGATGAAGGCGAACATTGACCATATCATCCCCACAGGCGGCACCGTCAACGACAAACGGCGATGGGAGGAACTTTACAATATGTACCAGTGTGCGGTGAAAGCCACCAAGGATGCCTATATGCCCAATGCGCAGAGGAAGCGACAGTATCTGAGCATCTATGCCGACCTGACGGCACAGAACGAGACATTGCTCAAATATCTCGTTCAGCTCAACACCCAAAGTCAGACCACCGCCCTCTTGGCAGCCACCAACGACCGTGTAGTGCAGAAAGGCAGCATCATCAGCGATGCGAAGAGCCGTTGGCAGGAGAACATAAAGGGTGTGAGGAGCTCGACAGGCACTGACGGCGAAGATACCAACGGTGGTGACGGTGAAGAAAGTGTAAACAGATAGAAATAAGGGAAGAGAAGAAATAATCACAAAACAGCATAGAGATATGAACGATATTCAGATTTTCAAC
>CANQSM010000188.1 GCA_947626525.1 uncultured Phocaeicola sp.
TTCCAGCAGAAGTCAAACTTCCATCTGCGTTCTGAAAACGACGTACTCCCCATTTCTGACCGAGAATCCCATGATGATATAGTTCATTCGACAAATCTCCTCACCTCCATTTCTATCCATTTTGATTTATTCAAAAGCGTCTCGATTTAGCTTGTAGGCTATGAAAGCATCCATCATAGCTGCTACTGCATCAATCTTTTGATCTCCACGCTTCTTATAAAGTTTCCGGTTACCATTTGTATCTTCAAGTGCTATACAGTTACCCATACAGAATGTCATAAGTTCCTCGTCAAACAAAAGCATTCTCTCTTCTGATAATTTCTTTAGTTCACCCAAAGGAACTGATTCAGTCTTTGCACCCTGAATAACCTTTTCAATTCCAAACGGACCGTTCTCAGCTTCCCATCGCTCGACAAATTCTTTTGCATTGTACGGGTCATATCCAAAGCAACGAACATCATATCCAGCTTTGACAATGTATGCATCCAAATCTTCATAGACCAGCATCATATCCAAAATGGAACCTTCCATAACAATAAGGCTCCCCTCCTTTATGAACTGGTCGTACTTTATACGCATTGCTCCGGGAAGTTTCATAAGAGTCAATTCAGAAATGTAAGCTCTTGTCTTAACTCCAAAAGCTCCACCCTGAAGAGGAAAAAGAAATGTAAAATCACAGAAATCATCGCCACGCGATAAATCTCCACCCATAGAACAAGGCATTTGCCAATACTCTCTTTTTCGATGTGGCAAGGTTTCTTCATAAGTGAAATAGTAAGTATAGCCTTCCATTGGAAGGCCAAATCTTTTCGCAAGGATGTCGTTCTTTGCTGCTGGAGCATTCTCTGCTCTCTCCACATCCCTTTGATAGGTGTCATAACTGACAGTTCGTCCAATGTTTGGATTTGCTTTCAGCCACATATCTGGATTTCCAACTTCATCAATGGAATCCAGCTTATACCACCAGATAGAAGTATGAATATCGCGATACTCCCCTTTAAGAATTTTCATCAATTCCATCTTGATGGTATCGCCACTACCATTTCGAACAGTCCCCTCAGAACTGACCGAAACGATTAGCCAGTCGTCAACTTTTGAAGCACCTTGTTCTATCGCGCCAATGACATCTTCCCTGACGTCTCCGGATAGCCACTCATCGATAGTTGCCACCTTTGGTCTCATACCTTGTAATTTATCGATTGACATGGGACGAATTTCCAAAAGAGAGCCAGTCAAAAAGTTTTCGATTCCCTTTTTAGTTGAGGCCAGCTTCATTCGATTTGCTTTCGAACCGGTAGTATTCTGCAAAGAGCCTTCTGTTAAGAAAGCAAACAGTGGACCTCTGGCTCGCGTGATGGCAGTTCGAATAGGAGTCATAACCTCTTCGGCTTGTTTCATTGTGGGGGCAGTCGTCATCTGATAAGTAGTGGATGTATCGATATTTAGAAAATAGCTTTGAATACAGGATTCGTACAATGATTTAGAAGCACCTCGACCAATGATTAGGTATTGCTTGTTAATAAGCCTCTTCTTAATCCATCGATTGACATAATGTCCTCCGTGACCGTCTTCGTTTGGTTCGTAGACGCTTCTCTCTTCAAAGTAATACCAACCGAAAATCTGCTCTGCCCATAACTTAAACGTATCAAGCAGAACTAAATCTGAACCATCCGTTAAAGTCATTTCGCCTTCGCAATAACGAATCCAACCTTCAACGGCTTCATCGTCATAGTAGATTCCTTTATCCATAATCAATTCATCAATGCGATGCATCTCTAAATCAATTTCACGACATATTGGAATCTCCCCATGAATTACGGCATCTCGAAACATGCCGTAGTATTTTGGAACGGCAGTGTTTGATAATGCCATAATGCAATCTCTCCTTATGAGTTACCTTTGTTTAAGATTGTTTGAATCTTATCAAAGTTATTGTAAATCGTAAGAGCGGTACTCGTTACCGTGGCGACAGTTGTGCCGGCTTTAATAATAGTATCAAGATACTTTTTCCCTTTATTTATTTCCGACTTTGACAATTGCGAATACTGCTTTTCCATTTGAAGCCGATTCAATCTTTTTCTTAACTCGGCATCGCTCATACTTTTTACAGGCTCTTTGCTATGAGCTTTTTTATAGTCGTCATGCGAATTGTCATCAGAATTACTTGTAAGTCTTTTCTTTCCAGCAGAAGTCAAACTTCCATCTGCGTTCTGAAAACGACGTACTCCCCATTTCTGACCGAGAATCCCATGATGAGAAAGATAGTTTTTAGTAACTTCATCCATTTTGAATTTCCTCCTTTCTCGATTAAGATTGATCCTCGCCAGGATCGACTGCCACATTGATTCTCCATTCCAGTTCACTAATCATTCGATTAATTGATTCGATCACTGCAGAATTAAGTGGCGGATCGAAAAGAAGTTTTACCTTCAAATGAATGTAAGATTTTACCATCTCAATTCTGGAGTTACCGGAAATGAAATCAGACCACACAGCACTATCATCCTTAATCGAGAAACCATCGGATGGACCAACGCCCAATTGGGTCAAAACTGAAAATGCTGTGTTGATGTCGATAATAAGATCTGCATCGAAGTGCTTATACTCTTCGGCAATCCCAAGTAATTTCTTGATTGATGTCAGTATACTTTCCATAGACAAACTCCTTTCTCAATGCTTCCATGGACATGTATCGTTCTTTGTTCGTTCAACTTGGGGATTGAGCAGCAATGTTTCGTCTCCGTAATGGATAGCATTGTGAGTAGAAAGTTTTGTGCAGATCACATTATTAGGATCGAAGATACATGGATTACGATTTAAAACATCTTCGTAGGTGATTGGATTTAAATGATGAATGATGATTGATTTATAGATCTCATAACCCTCAACAGCCAAATCGCATCCGCCGTCTCGAAGAATAATTCGATCTCTGAAACGTAACCACTCTGCAGAATGATACAATTCCTGATTGAGCCATCGTCGAAATCCAAATGTGTCTTCTCCAACAGTGCCAGACAATTTTAAATAACGATACCTCTCTTCAAAGGTTGGTATCGTTATCAATTCCATATATGTTCTAATCATCTGGTGGAACCCCCTGTCCGCTATAGCTCCGGAACGCATCCATAGCTTTCACATAAAGTTCTTCTATCCGCTGTGCAGATTGCAATGTCGCAGTCTTTGCTTCGATTAAGTCCTTCTGCTTTTCGAGAATCTCTTTTTCAATACGTTCCTTTGTTGATCCCAGTTTCAGATAATGTGTTATAACCTGAGAAGAAGCAGTACCTTCCATCAACTGTTTCTCGGCAAGATCTATTGCCAAAGATATCATCTGATTTTCTCTAGCCTCCGGAGACAAAGCTGGTCTCATCTTTCTCGAAGAATCAGAAGAGCTTACAGCCTTGGCTTTTTTCATCCTTACTGCCTCCTCTCGATGAGATATAGTTGGTTTTTCACCAACTTCCGGAGGATATTCACAGACTTTTTCAGCATCTGAATGAACTCACGAAGCTGGCATGTCATATGTCCACACTGAAAGGAGAAAACGATGATAAACCCAAATATGTGAAGAAACATATGAACCAACCCCGTGAGCCCACTCAGATGCTGAAACGCAATCCTAAAAATGTCCCCCGGAGAATTTTTAAAG
>CANQSM010000189.1 GCA_947626525.1 uncultured Phocaeicola sp.
CAGACAATGAGATAGGCAACAATCCACTTGACGGATTAATCAAAGTAGATACTATACTGGCATCAAGAGATTTTTCTGATCCGGACGGACAAACAGACAGTGATATAGATACGTTGTCGAAACAGTTCCAACAGTACTATAAGAGCAGTGGTCAAGAAGATGAAGAATTGACATGTGAAGGGTTGAAACTCCTTGGAGGTATCGTAACAGCGAACAAAACATACGATGAAAAATTAAAAAAGACTTTTGAGGTTCCTGTCGGCGAGTTGAGGAACATCAATTATCCTGGGTTCCAGAATCCAGAGATAAAAATACGAAGTAAAATTCAGATTGAGGAAGCCATAAAACATGACTCAGCAGTTCAATTTGCTATTCAAGGTATAGAAGAATTGGTACTTCCAGAGAAATATAACGGTCTTGGTTATCGAAACCTTATCTCTATTTATTTGAAACTGATAGACTTCAGAGAAAAATGGCTGAAAGTACTAAGTAATGGAGAAAATATAGAACCTATTCATATAGTATTTGTAGAGGAACCTGAAGCGCACTTACATGCTCAGGCTCAACAAGTGTTTGTAAAGAAAGCATTTGAAGCCTTGTGCAACAATGAACTGATAAAGAACCATCCTTGGCTAAACACGCAACTTGTGTTAAGCACACATTCAAATCACGTTGTAAACGAACTTGACTTAAATTGTATGCGCTATTTTAGGCGAGTGATAAATGACGATGGGAATAAAATACCTATCTCAAAAGTCGTGAATTTATCGAGTACGTTTGGGAAAGATGAAGAAGAAACAAAACAGTTTGTAACGAGATATATACGTTTAACTCATTGCGACATATTCTTTTCGGATGCTGTTATTTTAGTTGAAGGGCCTGCAGAAAAAATACTTATTCCCAGCTTTCTCGTAAAAGCGGGATTAGATTCTTATTATGTTTCTGTTATAGAGGTGAATGGCCGTCATGCACATAGTTTCCGTAGACTCATTGAAAAGATTGGAATAGCAACCTTGGTTGTGACGGATATAGATGCAATGGAAACGAAAGTAGGAGAAGACGGTACAGAACGACATACGTCCGTGATAACAGTCAAAGGGAATGGTTATAATACAGGTAATCCGTCCATTAAAAGTTGGCTTCCAGGGAAAGAACAAATTGACGATTTGTTGGCACTGGACAGGAAAGAAAAAACTGTAGATAATGTAAAAATAGCATTTCAAACCCCTATAAACCTTAAGTGGGATAAGAATAAAGATGATTTGACAGAAGTTTGTCCATATACTTTTGAAGATGCATTGATATTTAGTAATCTTGAATTATTTCGACAGGAAGGACTAAAGAAAATGGGTTCTATTACTACAATAGCGAACCTGGTAAAACATAGTAATTCTGCCAATGAATTACAAAATAAGATATTTAATAAGTTGGAAAGCAAAAGTGGCTTTCAGAAGGCTGATTTTGCTATTTCTCTGCTTTATAAAGATGACTTTGTCGACTTAGTTGCCCCAATATATATTCAGGAAGGGCTTGCATGGATGAAGTCATATTTGGATTCTAATGGAAATAACGATGGAGAATAATATAGATATACAAGTAGATGAGACACTAGAAAAGTGTATTCTTTCAACGCCTCGTAAGAGTTTTTTTCTTTTTGCTGGAGCTGGCTCAGGAAAGACCTACTCTTTGGTTCTTCTTTTGAAAAAAATTCGCGATAATATCGGTAAAAACCTATTGTTGCAAGGACGGAATGTGGCCGTTATTACTTTTACGAATGCGGCCACAGATGAAATAATCAACCGTTTGGATTATAGTCCCATTTTTCACATTTCAACAATTCATAGTTTTGTTTGGGAGGTTATAAAGCATTATCAGACAGATATTAAAAGATTATATTGCTTTTATATTGATGAAGATTTAAAAGCGTTGGAAAAGAAGTTAGAAGAAACGAAAAACAAGACTACCCAAACGTATCTTTCCAACGTAGAAAAACTTGAGATCCAGAAAGAGCGATTAGCAAAAGCGCATACAATAGAGAAGTTTGTGTATAATCCCAATGGTAGTAATTCAGAATATAATGCATTGAAACATACGGAAGTGATTAAAATCTCAGCTCGGATGATTATTGAGAGTAAAATGTTGCAGCGAATCATAGCACAACGATATCCAATACTACTGATTGATGAAAGTCAAGACACGAAAAAAGAGCTAGTTGATGCTTTTTTTGAAATTCAAAGAAACTTTACTGATAACTTTACTTTGGGTTTACTTGGTGACCAAAAGCAACGAATTTATACTGATGGGAAGGAGAACATAGAAGATTTTATTCCTGCCGGGTGGGAGAAGCCAATAAAAAGGATGAACTATCGTTGCACTAAGCGGATAATTCAGTTGGCTAATAATATTGGCAAGGATATTGATCTTCATGCAGAACAAAGTCCGCGAGAAGATGCTAATGATGGTTTTGTTAGGCTTTTTGTCGTACAACAACGTGATGGTCTAAATAAAGATGAGGTAGAGCAAAACGTAATGAGGATTATGGGCGAGCAAACCAAAGATGAAAAATGGACAGGCATAGATGCTGAAGTAAAAGTTTTGACATTGGAACACATGATGGCCGCACGAAGATTAGGATTTGATAGCTTTTTCGCTCCGTTTAATAAAGTTTCAAAATATCAGATGACGTTCCTACAAGGTTCTGTATCAGAAATAGAATTTTTCACTAAGGAGGTGCTTCCTATTGCAGAATCCATGAAAGGAAATGGGCGGGTTGCACTGGAAATTTTGAAAGAATATTCTCCATTATTGAGCAGGCGGGAAACCGATAGGCCATATGACCTTTATTTAAAATGCAGAGAAGAAGCTATAAGGGTTGCAGATCTTGTAAATGAGAATTGCAGTATCCGTGTTGTCGTAGATGAAATTATTAAATCTCAACTATTAACAGTGCCAGATGTTATAAGACAAGCGTATATGTTAAACCCCTCAGACATAGAAAATGATAGCGTAGAAGATGAACTAGTTGCTTGGGTGGAAGTAATGGAGCTGCCAATCAGCATGATACGTAGCTATGATGATTACGTGAACCATCGTTCACACTTTGATACACACCAAGGGGTTAAAGGTCTTGAATTTGAACGAGTGATGGTTATTATAGATGATTCTGAAGCGAAAGGTTTCCTGTTTAGTTATGACAAACTGTTTGGTGTTAAGGATTTATCTGAAACAGATTTTAAAAATAAAGAGAATGGCAAGGAGACTTCCATTGAACGTACTCAAAGATTATTTTATGTTACATGTACAAGAGCGAAGGACTCATTAGCAGTTGTGATGTACACCAATAATCCAGAGAAAGTAAAAACAAAAGCAATCAGTAAAGGCTGGTTTGAAGAGAATGAAATTATCGTTATGTAAGTTTTTAATAACATACATTAAGGGAGGCTGTGTCAGTTAAAAGTTAATGAATTGACACAGCCTCTTTTCCTATAGACTATTCTTTGAAACAAGTACCTCTTTTATATGTTGTTGATTCTGGGTATCAATTCCGAATACCTTATAAAGTTGGGCATTCACATC
>CANQSM010000190.1 GCA_947626525.1 uncultured Phocaeicola sp.
GCGTCTGGCGCAGGGACGAACGGCCACCCTGAGACAGTATGTGGAGAACATGTACCGCTTCGATGAGGGCTTCATCAAGACGGACTACGAGCCTGAAGACTGGGCGGGCCTGCGCAGGTACGTGGAGAGCTCCGGCCTGGAGCACCGGGACGAGATACTGGCCATTATCGACAGCGACCTGGAGCCCGACGCGAAGAACACGAGGATCCAGCGGACGTATCCCGAAGAGTACAGCTTCCTGCTGCGGACGGTCTACCCCGGGTTGCGCCATTCGGACTACACGATAGCGTACACCATCTGCGACTATGTGGACGTGAAGGAGATTGCCGCCCTGCTGCGCGCGGCGCCGCAGAAACTCTCCCTGGAGGAGATGTACAGACTGGCTCAGACCTGCGAGCCGGGGAGCGACCTCTATAACGAGGTGTTCGAGACAGCCGTGCGGATGTACCCCGGAGACGAGACGGCGAACCTGAACGCGGCGAACGCGGCGATGAGCCGTCATGACCTGAAAAACGCTGAGAAGTACCTGTCGAAAGCCGGCGGCGGCGCCGAGGCGGAATACGCGCGGGGCGTGCTGAAAGCCCTTCAGGGCGACTTCGAGGGCGCGAAGGCGAAAGTGCGGGCCGCGGAATCCCTGGGCATGAGGGACACCGGCCGCGTGTTGAGCCATATCGAGGAGGCGGAATCCTTCGCGCGGCTGCAGGGAGCGGAGGAGCCCGCCCTCCCCACGGAAGAGACGGGACAGGACAACTGAGAGCAAGACATTGGAAATAAACGATAAATTAAAAGAAATAAACAATAAATTGAATAATGAATAATAAGATGAAAAAGATTAGCAAACCATTGTTATTGATTGCGGCGCTGTGTATGTGGGGAGGCTGCAAGGACGACTCCCTCCAGGGCGACGGCGAGAACGGCCTCACCACTGTGGGTACGAACTACATGGCCTTCAACATTGTGTCTGACGGGGGCGTTTCCACGCGCGGCACGCGCGCCTGGCCGGGCGGCACGCCCGATCTCGGCGAATTCGATGCAGGCTCTCCCGAAGAGCAGGCTGTAACGACCTATCAAGGCTCGAATGTCGCCATCTTCTTCAACGAGAACGGCTCGTTCCACTCCATACGCGACCTGACCCGTGTGTTGAACACAGACGGCGGTACTCCTCACGACAGATACGAAAATGACACGGAGGTATCCGTCGGCACATTCGTTGCCAACCTGAAGTTGGATGAAGGGAGTATGCCGCCGTCGAAAGTGCTTGTCGTGCTCAACGGTAATCCGAATCGGCTCGATGACTTGGAGAGGTACGTCACAACTAAACCGAAGGATGAGTATAAGCTTCCCGATGGAAGCAGGCCAAAGGACGATGCCGACTATGTGCTTGGATATCTGACAAGACGGTTGTCCGATGAGGCGATAGGTGGTGAAAATTCAAGCATAGTGATGTTTTCGCCGTCAGGGATTGATAACGAATACTGCACCATGACGAATTCCGTATATGTAGGCGCCGGAGATAAGGCAGGGGACGAGGCGTTAAAGACCGCCCAGACAGGCGCGATATACAATCTGGCCCGTATCGAAGAGAAGAATATCCAAGCGACGGAGGATCTGGCGAAACAAGCGGATAATCTTCTGACGATTCATGTGGAGCGTCTGGCCGTAAAGGTCGAGGTCGACATTGACAAGGAAAAAATGAAACCGCAGCAACTGGGCGACGAAGAGGCTCCTAACAAGGTAGAAGGCCTTGCGTATCCCGTGCTGCTGAGTCCGACTGGAGACGGAGCGGCGGACAACGTGTTAAAGGTGCCCGCAGGCGGGACAGAGGTGACGGACGCGGAGGAGGTCAAGTGGGCATTCTCGCTGTTCGGCTGGTCTACCAACGCGGTCGCACGCCGTATGTACCTTTTCAAGAACCTGAATGACTACCGCGGCGATATAAGCGGAGAAAAGGACGCTTCACCACTACACCATGACGGCAACAATAGCATAACAGAGCCATTCTTCAGTTATTGGAACGACGCTCCGCGCGCGCGCTGTTATTGGGCGGTGGACGGCCACTATGCCGACCCGACGGTCTATCCCGTACAGTACCGAGACGCCAAGGACAATACAGGCACGAACTCATATAAAGATATGACATATTCTGAAAGTGGTGACAAGACCGCAAATATGCCGCTTTACTACTATTCGTTCACGCAGATGCGCATGATTTGTATGGGATTGGTACCGAATGCCAATCCTGATGAGATGTCCGGAGACGGAAGCGATTACACGAAATGGCTGCAGAAAGGCACTCTGCGTAAGAACTTGAAGTACCGCTACTGCGGCGAGAACGTATTGGGGCAAAGATTGATAGATGACCCGAACCATATATGGCGCGGCGCGGCGACCCATGTGGTATTCTTCGGACAGTTGCTGCTCGGCGACGAGATAGACGCCTACAGTGAGAAATGCACAAAAGAGGAAGACCATAAAATAACGCAAGAACTGCTGGAGAGCGTATCGGACAAGTTGTATGCGGGAGGCTGCTATTGGAACCGTGCGGACTATATGCGGAATGCCTACACAAAGATATACACTGCATTGACCACCAGTAACCGTACCGTCACGGACCGTTTCGGAGGTGGAGACCCTATCGTGACGCCTGAAGAGGCTAAGTTGTTTTACGTGAAGGACGGTGTGGAGACCGAACTTACCTCCGATTACTTTACGAAGTTGATAGAAGAAGTGACAGCAAAAACCCTGAACGATGTCCATGACCAATTCGACTACACGAAAGATGACTGCAACGGCGCTGATGAAACCAAAACGAATTGTATATTCCGTCTTTCCGCCGCCAACGTCTCCAACGGTGACAGCCGTGTGATGCTCGGTCTGAAGAAAGGCTACACACTTGAAATAAAGGGCAAAGAAGGTGTGTCGAAATCAATCTCTACCGACCAGTTCCTGTCCATCGCGTACGAGTTCGCCGGTGTGGCCGACCTCTATGCGCACGGCCGTATGTACTATTACGCGCCGATATACCACAATGCGGTGTCCGCCGCCGCGAAAGGAGCCGCGCCGGTACACGTCGGCGATATCGGCGTGGTGCGCAACCACTGGTACAAACTGACCATCAGCTCGTTGCTGAAACCGGGTATTCCGGTAAGCGACCCGGGCCAGCCCATCATCCCGAACATCGACCCGACAGACCGGTATCTCGGTCTGGAGATCCATGTCCTCCCGTGGCATGTCATTGGTCAGCAGGTAACGCTGCAATAGGCTGAGGGGCGGCAAGGCAAAGAAGAGAAGAAGAAAAAGGAAAAAACGCAAGTCAAGCATTGGAAATGAAGGTAAAAATGAAAGAAAGACTCACGCGCCGTCTCGCCTCGGCCCTGACGGGGGCCCTGGCGCTGACGGGGCTGTGGTCGTGCGAGAACAGCATCTATGACTACGAGGGCGACTGCGACCCCCACTGGCAGGTGCGGTTCATCTACGACATGAACATGAACTTTGCGGACGCCTTTCCGGGCCCGATGGGCGTAGGGTCGGTGCATCTGTATGTTTTCGATGCGGCGACGCACCGCCTGGT
>CANQSM010000191.1 GCA_947626525.1 uncultured Phocaeicola sp.
TTGCTGCTGTATAGACAGACATGTTCACAAGATGGTTGCGAATGGCCGTCGAACTGATATTGACAATATTACCCTTATTCTCTTTCAACAGGGGCAAGGCTTTCAAAACTAATTCGACGACAGCACGGACGTTGATATCAAACGCTTTGTCAAATTCTTCCATCGTTTCCTCCTCAAAAGGATGAATTGGCGACCAGCCTGCGTTATTTATCAGGATGTCCAGTTTTCCCCATTTAGCCATGATTTCAGAGAGCACATTTTCTATTTCTTTGGTTTTTGTTATGTCTGCGGTCTTGTAGGCTATTCTTTTATGTAAACTTGCGGTCTCCTGCAAGTTTTTTTCCGTGCGCCCTACAATCATGACATTAACACCTTCTTCAGCAAGGGTTCTTGCTATTTCCCGGCCGATGCCGGAACCTGCGCCTGTTACAAGGGCGGTTTTGTTTCTCAAATGCAAATCCATAATAATTCATTTAATTGTGTGTATTCCGGAACTTCTATAAAGTTTTTTCTTTCCTTATTTGTTTGTTTCAGCGTAAACCGTTTCACATTCGTTGCGTTCGTTGTACATCTTCCAGTAGCTCTCGGCAATGCGTGAGGGCGCAAAGAAATCGCTTCCACCGATGGCTCCGCATACCGTCACGGTGCCAACGAAAATGCCCTGCGGCTTTAACTTCTCATGTAAGGCATACACCATTGCCCGAAGTGCAGCCTTGTCAAGCGACAAAGGCAGGTAAGCCGCACTTGGATATAGTGCAAGTCCGCCACCTGTCAGGATGATGGTGCCATTCTTCCGCCCGAACTCTCCGTTTGCTATTTGACGGATGCAATGGTAGGCACTTGCCACGTCCACCTGATAATGGTGTATCAGTTCTGCATTGTCCACTTTTCCCGGTTCATCGGGTGTGGTGATACCTACATTATAGATAAGGACATCTGGCGTGCCGAATTCACTTTCTACCCAATGGAACGCCTCCGTCAGCATCTCCGGTTTCACCGCATCTACTGCATACGTATAGGTTTCAATACTTTCGGCAGTAAATTCCTTTTCATACTCTTTCAATGATTGCTCGTTGCGTGCCATCAATACAACACAAAAGCCTTCTTTTCCAAATCTTTTTGCTACATGGTTGCCCAGGCCTTGTCCGGCACCAACTACTACGATTATTTTTTTATCCATATCTGATTGCTATTTATGATTGGTTATGTTCATTCCTAACTTCTCCGCTTCCTGTCCGTTGGTAGCCATGCCCTGATAATGCGGACCAAATAGACGACAGAAGATGTTCCGTTGCGGTTTGGGCTTCCGTTTACGAAAAATATCTGTTTCATGCCTTTCTATTTGTTTTTACGGTTGCAAAGGTAGGGCAGAAATAAAAGAACCGAGTTGTTGTCCGGTTCAAAGAAATGTTGCCTTGCGGCTCATCTTAGGATACGTAATAAATATATTGTTTTGGCCTGCCCAAAACACAAACTTGCCGGCTCTTTCAACTTGCTGCTGCCGTTCGCATAAAGCAGCATGTGAAGTGCGCTTCTTGTCATATTCGTCCTTTTTTGAGTGTAAAACTATAAATCGTTGAATTTCGTAGGTTATTCCAGAGATTTATCGCTATTTTTGCATGTTTTTTAAGGATTAAAGGATAGGCAGGTAAAATGAGGCAGAATAAATCTCGGAGTTCCGTTCGTATGGATATGTTGCATGGAGGCTTGTTGGGCAAGATGTTGGTATTTGCATTGCCATTGGCTGCTAGCAGCATTTTACAGCAATTGTTCAATTCGGTGGATGTGGCCGTAGTGGGAAACTTTGCCAGCAGCCAGGCGTTGGCGGCGGTAGGCAGTAACAGTTCGGTTATCAGCCTCATGATTAATCTGTTTGTGGGCATTTCGGTAGGGGCCAATGTTGTGATTGGAAACTATATCGGTCAGAAAGACGAGAAAGGTATCCGGAATGCCGTTCGTACGGTTTCGGTCATTGCCATTTCCAGCGGACTTTTGTTGCTTGTGCTCGGATTAGTGATATCCAGACCGGTGTTGGAGATGATGGATACTCCCGAAGATGTCATTGACCTGGCGACCCTCTATCTTCGCATTTATTTCCTGGGCATGCCCTTTATGATGATTTATAATTTCGGAGCGGCCATATTACGCAGTATGGGCGATACGAAGCGTCCGCTTTACAGCCTGGCTTTTGCCGGTATCGTCAACACGGGCCTGAATTTACTGTTGGTTATCATTTTTGAAATGAGTGTTGCCGGGGTAGCTATCGCCACCGTAGTGGCCAATATCATCAATGCTGCTGTCATTCTGTATTTTCTGGTTCATGAGGAAGAGCCTTTCCGTCTGGAGCTTCGGGATTTTTCCGTATCCAGGCCGGAATTGCGGAAAATGCTTCAGATAGGTATACCTGCCGGAGTGCAGGGCATGGTATTTTCCTTCGCAAACGTATTTATTCAGGCGGCCATCAACCGTTTTGGTTCGGATGCCGTGGCCGGTTCGGCTGCTGCCCTCAATTACGAATTTTACTGTTATTTTGTCATCAGTGCTTTCAGTCAGGCGGCTGTTACGTTTACCAGTCAAAACTACGGAGCGGGGCAGATAGGACGTTGTAAGAAGATTTTTCGCCAGAGCATGCTGTTGAGTGTGGTGTGTTGCGGGGCGCTCAATGTGTTGCTCGTTTGGCAGAAAGAATTGTTTATCAGCTTCTTTACTTCCAGTCCGGAGGTTGCCCATTATGCCGCCATCCGTATGCGGTATGTCTTGTTATTCCAGTTTGTGGCAAGTTCTTATGAAGTAAGCGGGGCCACCCTCCGTGGTTTGGGGTATTCCATGACTCCCACCATTCTTACCATTTTCGGAACCTGTATCCTCCGTTTGTTGTGGGTATATACCGTGAATCAGCGGTATAACAGTTTCGATGTGTTGATGTACGTCTATCCTATTTCATGGGTGATTACGGGAGCTGCCGTCTGGTTTGCCTATTACATGATTCGGAAGAAAGCATTTGTCCTGCGAAGCCCGGCAGAGTGGTCTTGACTTCTATATAGATTATCTTTATGCCAACAAATCCCGCCCGCTTCCTGTAAGATTAGTGTACCCAGCGGGATATTTTAAAGATACAAAAATTTTTGTTAATTATCTGTAGATTGAGTGATTAGCGAAATGAACTCATGAATATTGTACAGGTGGAACATTCAGGACACAAGTTGTCCGACAACTTCATTGTCAACCAATCGGGGGTATAGCTGTGGTTGCTCCCCTTTTTTCCGCATGGGGATGGCAGTACTTGCCAACCTATATGAATCGCCATGGTTACGGACGTGTTTTGTCTGTTTCTTGTATCTCCGTTCACCGTCCAGCGAACGCTGGACGGTCCATGCAGATAGGTGCATCGGCTTTCGCAGCTATCTAACTTCACCGTCCAGCGGACTGTTGGACGGTGCGAGATGCTTCCTTATTATTACTATGTAGGGATATTCAGAATTTAGTCAACTAATTATTTGCCAATATGATAGATATTTTGTAACTTTACAAAGAACC
>CANQSM010000192.1 GCA_947626525.1 uncultured Phocaeicola sp.
TTTCATGCAATATGTCAATTTCGTTAATCATCGTCCCATTGGACAGATAAAATATGCACTAATTTAATTCAACCAATAGGTTACGTTTGAGATGGGTTACGCATCTCCGGAGCGGTGTACCGGGGAATTTCTCCCCGATAACGGTATCAAGACCCTTGTTTTTCAGTGTGTCAAAAATATCGCTCCATCCTGCTGCACTCTCGGTTGGAATATTGAATATGCTCAGGACATCGCATCGGCCTTCCTCTGTAACGGCTAATGCAACATAGAACGCTTCGGTTGAGACCGAACGCTTACGATGGATTTTGATGTGCACACAATCTACGAACATCACCGGATAATAACGCTCAAGATCGCGCTCAAGCCATGCGTCCACTTGGGAACGGACGCTCTCAACCATTCGGCTGATGCTGGACTTGGGATAGTGCTGGCCATAAAGCTGGCCAAAAACATCCCCGACCTGTTCCTGCGTAAGATCTTTGGTGTACAGAACTCCGGCCAACCGGTCACATACCTCTTCCTGATCGCAAAGGATAGCAAGTATTTGGAGATGGAAGATGCCATAACGGTCATGCGGAATACGGAATTCCAATTTTCTTCCTTGCCCATAGGCATGCCCCAAACGGTAGCCATTGCCCTTATTCCTGGGATTTTCTCGCAGAAACTCACCGCATTTTGCAACCATCATGCTTTCTAACATGATTTCCATCAGGTCATGTAGACCATTTTCTTTAGCCGCATGCTTGCGCATGAGCTCTGAAATTTGTACTTTCGTGAAGTGCATAGTTTGTATATTTAACGTGAGTTCGATGAATTATAAGTAGTTGAAAAATTGGCAATTGGCGAAAACTGTTATATTTTTATAGTGCTGATTTATAAAAGTTTACAAACTATAATAGCCATGATCACCGAAAGCAAAGTTATAGAAATGTTCTATATGGCAGATGATTTCTGCAAGTTTCTTGATGGCATGATGACGAAATATACGCTTAAACCTGCTACAAAGCGTAAATATCATCGTGATTCCACCATGTCCAAAGCGGATATCATGCTTATCATGATACTTTTTCATGACTCAGGATCCCGTTGCCTGAAGTATTTGTATCTGGAAAAGGTCTGCAAGCATATGCGTCATCTATTCCCCAAGGTTGTCTCCTATAACCGTTTTGTAGAATTGGAAAAAGAAGTGGCCATTCCGCTGGCACTGTTCATCAAGAAGGTACTTTCAGGCAAATGCATAGGTATCAGCTTTGTTGACAGCACACCTTTACGGGTGTGTAAGAACCAGAGACTTCATATTCATAAGACATTCAAAGGAATAGTGCAAAGAGGTAAATGCTCCATGGGCTGGTTCTTCGGATTCAAGCTGCATCTGATATGCAACGAGTGTGGAGAACTCTTGAATTTCATGATTACTCCCAGTGATGTGGATGACCGTAAACTCCTTCAATGCAAGTCCTTCGTGGAGCTCATCTACGGGAAGCTTGTCGGAGATAAGGGATATATTGGAAAGAACTGTTTCAGAGATTGTTCGTTGATGGAATACAACTTATAATCAAATTGAAAAGCGATATGAAAGGGAGCGTTGATGTCTGTTTCGGACAGACTGGCTTCTCAGGAAACGGGCCATTATCGAAACAGTGAATGACGAACTCAAAAATATAGCACAAGTGAACATTCAAGGCATAGAACCTTTAATAATTTTATTGTCAACATTTTGAGTACAATTGCCGCATATTGCTGCTTCCCAAAGAAGCCGTGTATCAATGTACTACGACGTGGACACACAGCTTGCCTTATTCTAATTCATCAAACTCACGTTAATTTAGGCTGTAGTGCCTTAAAATTAAGTCATTACAGCCTAAAACAATGATTAAGTTATTCCTCTATTGCAGCCTGCGCCATACCGATATAGATTTAATATTCAAATACTTAACTGTATCGTGTAAGCCTACAGTAAGCGAATATTGATCTAATATTGTTTTGATTAATGATTCCCGGCTTAGAGGATATCCTCAATAGCGGCTTGAGCCTTGCCAATTCCTTTCTGATTATTAGACGTTTACAATACAAGTGTAAGCCTGTAGTAAGCAAACTTTCTTGATAACTTATTGACCGGAATTTTCTCACTTAATCAAATATGGTCGTAAGTGTCTGAATCTTAATAAGCTACAACTTACATAGTAAGTGTAAGCACCATTCACTTTACTTTTGCCTCTCCATCAACCCTTTGATGAAAAATTAAATATTAATAGATATACAACATTTCAATTTATTCTTTTCTCCTATCTTTCAATAGTTCAATAATTATATCCTTATCCTTCAGGTTTGAATCAAGACGTAAAATCTGTGAGTTCAGACTCTCTATCTGTTCCTTCAGAAGCTTGATTGTTTCCCTCAGGTTTTCTGTTTCTTTCTTTTCGCTGGATAACTGCACGGCCAATTCCGCATCACCTATCAGGTTGTTTGCATTTCCATCCAATGAAACGGCTGCAAGGTGTGCCGATATATGATGCTGTCTCGGACAGAAAAGGGAAAAGAAATTGAAGTCCAATGCTTCGCTGACTTTAATAAGCCTGCTCGTTTCCATTGTCTCCCTTTCCAGTATGCGGTTTATGTGCTGCTGCGGTACACCTATTTTGCGCCCAAGCTCAGATTTGCTCAATCCAAGCTCGTTGCGTCTTTTGTCGATAGCCTGACCTACATGCACGTGTTTTATGTCATTATCCATGCGATTCCTTCAATAAATATATCTTAAACAATAAATCATCAAACAAATATTTGGTTATATAAACCATTTTATGTTACTTTGTAGTGTAACCTATTCATTTGGTGAATACAAAGTTAAACATTAAATATTAAACATCCAACAATTATGTCTGAAAACTTAGAAAAAATCCGTCCGGCACTTGTTGCCCTTGAAGTAGGTGAATCCGTTTCATTTCCCATTTCACGTTTGAAAAGCGTCCGTACACAGGCTTCAGAGCTTGGTGCCATCTACAACCGTCAGTTTAAGACTAGGACTGACAGGGAAAACCAAACCATCACGGTCAAACGAACAGTATAGAAACCAAATCAGGTTTATATGAAGATATTACAGTTTCTGGACCATCTTATACCATACGAAACATTCCTGAATGACCTCTCCTCCAGAATTGTCAGGCAATTGAAAGCCGACAAGGATGATCCTGAATTCATCAGCCAGAGGAAGGCATACGAGCTGTTTGGCCGCAGGAATGTAGAAAGGTGGAAACGTCAGGGAAAGGTGGTTTCCTATAAAAGGCCGGGAAAGGTGGAATACCGCACAGCAGACCTCAGGCTTCTGCAGCGTACCACCCAGGACTATTTTGATGAAAGTCAGTCGAAACAGACTGAAAGACCAATCAAAAAAGATAAATAATAAACATATTATGGCTAATATTTTAATAGTGGTAAACTACATATGTTTAATTTAGGGATATTCAGTTAAAGGCTGCAGATGACGGCTGCAGAATCTTGCGAGACTCCTATAAATGCCAGAAA
>CANQSM010000193.1 GCA_947626525.1 uncultured Phocaeicola sp.
ACCAAGATGAAATTCTCCGTAATTGGGAAATTTTATACATACTTCATATAAAATCATATTATGGGATTGTGTCGCATGTTTAGTATAGCATATTTGCTCAAAAAATGAAATATTTTTTTAATCGAAAAATTGACTTGTATATACAAAGGACTTATACTTATAATTGAACTAGTTAATTATAGATTTAGTATAAAATTAATAAGTACTAAAATATGGAGGTATTCTATGAAGAAACATGTCTTTAAATGTGTAAAAAAGGGATGGGATGGAGAAACAGAAGGAGTTTGGTTTGATACAGATTTGTACACAGAAGATGAAGCGCGAGCACAATTTACTCCAGTAGAAAAAATGGTTGAAAAAAGCGGAGGACATTGGTTCCCTTTTACATTTTATGAATATGATGGAGAGATATATTATAGTGTGGAATATTTAGGTATATATGATGAAGATAATATGCCCTGAATGATGTGATTTAGTTAAATTAAAGTCAATATAATATTTTATAAGAGTTATAAAATGATCTCCTACATATATATTATCATATTGATGTAGAAGGTCATTTTATATATGGATAATCCGATATATTCGTATGTGCTTAATAGTTATCATTTTTGAACATCTGCAAACAAAGTTCTTTCAGCAATTCTTGTGCTTTTTCATTCAGTCCGGTATGCGATAGGTAGTTTACCACAATGGAAGTCATATCATCAGCGGTAACTGGGCGTTCTTGCCAGATTTCCTCTGCCTGTTCATACATGACATTCATCATTTCGGTAAGCTGAGAGGGATCTATATCAGCAGGATTAGTATATATACTGGTATAGGATTCTTTCATATCCTTTAAGATACTCATCATAATATCCCTTAATTTGATCATGGACGCTTCGGAAAAAGTGATTTTTTCGGCATTTATGCGATTGATGTCGTGGTTGGCTTCTTTGCGAATTTCGGGTGTTTCCTTAGCGTAGTCTTTCAAAGTATCAATTCCAAAGTCGATCAAAGCATTTCTTGACTGAAAGGCAGGAGCATTGGCATCCTCAAAGTAAGCTTGCGCATAGTCAAGAAAACGTGGAAAATTCTTGTTTTCAATCATAAGGCTGAGTATATGGCTATTGACTTTGCCTGACAAGATCTGAAAAAGAGCCTGATTGCTAAGTCCAAGTTGGTTTAATTCTACGTTTTTTCTCATTCTTACATCGGTAAGTCCTAATAAATAATCTGCAGAAACATTAAAAAATAATGCCAACTTTGCCAACACATCATGACCGACCGTTGCAGTCTTTCCGCTTTCGATTCGGCTGATTACTGATGTGGGAATTCCGGTCTTTTCGCTGAGTTCCGTTTGCGATAGGTGCATGCTTGTTCTTAGGTCCCCGATGCGCTCATTGATGGTTCCGCCGAGTTCGCTCATATAATCTGTCCTTTCTACTTGATTTCCTAATTTCCATTATATTATATCGATTCTTTTGCAAATTTGCAAAAAAATGTGATGTTTTAGTTGCATTTTTGCAAATATATCGATTTTTCAGCTTTTTCTAAAATTCGTGATATGCTCACACTAAGCGATACGCTGACATATGCGCATATGTGTTACCTGTTGTTTGATCATTGGAAAGGGGGCACATGATTTGGATAAGGAAATGCTTATTGAAAAGTTAATCAAAAATTATCCGTTTGACTATATGGCATTACTTGAGACAGCAGCAGATCAGTCTGAACATATTATCTGATGTCCATTTATACGGAAGTAAAGGAGCAGTTAAAATTGCGGGATGTTGCAGAGCATTACGGATTGCATATCAACAGAGCCGGATTTGCTAACTGTTCGTTTCATCGGGAGCGAACGCCCAGTATGAAGCTATATGATGATCATTTCTATTGCTTTGGCTGTCAGAGCAGCGGAGATATCATTACGTTAGTGGAGAAGCTTTTTGGATTGCAACCATATGAAGCAGCAAAGAAACTTCAGAGTGATTTTGGACTTGCAGAAGTGCCTTATGACTATGAAAAAGAGTCAAAGGCATATCAGGAACGACGAAAATCAGTACAAAGGGAACTGAAATTCAAAAAATGGAAATCCGCCGCTTATCTGATTCTCACAGATTACTGTAACTTGCTTCGAATATGGAAAGAAGAATATGCACCAAAAAATGATGATGATACTTTTCATCCGTTGTTTGTAGAAAGTCTGCATGAACTTGATAAAATGGAATATTATTGTGACTTATTTCTATACGGAACAGATGAAGATATCAGAAAATTCAAAGAATATGAAGAAAGGTTGGTAAAAAGAATTGCAGACAGAATCCGTGATTTCAAGCAATCAAACATGGGAAGAACCAATCCCGATATCGGAAACGAAAGATAGACTTCCTGTTTTTCCGGTTCAGTGTTTTCCGTCTGCTGTCGGTGAATATATATCGGCATTATCTGAAAATACACAGACAAGTGTTGATATGGCAGCGGTAGCGGCACTCGGAATATTGGCTGTTGCGGCACAAAGGTATTACCGGATAGAGGGAAACAGTGGTTATTATGAGCCGCTTAATTTATATGTGTTGCTGGTTGCGGAACCGGGAGAACGAAAATCATCTATTATGCAAAATTTTGTCCGTTTTCTTAATGAATATGAGGAAAAGAACCATATCAGGTTATATGCGGATGATTGTTCATCAGAAGCACTTACCACCCTGCTTGCGGAGAATGACGGTCTTATGGCTGTCATCTCTGCTGAGGGAAGTATTTTTGATATTATAGCAGGCAGATACACTGGTCAGAAGGTAAATCTCGATGTATGGCTGAAAGGACATTGTGGGGATGAAATCAGAGTGGATCGCAAAAACCGTGATGCGGAATATATTCACAATCCAAGATTGACAACGTTGCTTGCGGTTCAGCCTAGTGTATTGGAGGATGTCATGAGAAATCGGGTTATGAACGGCAGAGGTCTTGTGGCGCGTTTCCTTATTGCGATACCTGCGTCCAGAATCGGGAAACGTATTTTTTCATCGCAGGCAATCCCGGAAAGTGCCACAAACAGTTTTAGATGTGTTTTGGAAAAAATTTTTTTGCCTGAAAACAGCAGAGAAACACAGATAATCCGGCTGTCTGAAGAAGCAAGGGATATTATTGAAAGATATTTTATGGAAAATGAGAAACTGCTTATGGACAGAGCCAATACAATGAAAGAATGGCTAGCCAAGAATGTAGGGGCTGTTTTGAGGATTGCTGGTATTCTGCATCTTGCAGCGGACAGAAGAGGTGATGAACTGCTATCCGGAACCACTATGCAAAATGCTGTGGAAATCGGTAGATATTTCTATGCACATGCAAAGTATGCCTATGATGTGATGGACAGTGGAAATACATTGAAAATGGCTGAATTTGTCCTTTCAAAATTAAGGCAATGCGGTAAATCGCAATTGACACGAAGAGATTTGTTTCGTGTCAATTGCGATTTACCGCAAT
>CANQSM010000194.1 GCA_947626525.1 uncultured Phocaeicola sp.
ACCAGGCCGACGAACTGCTTGGGCTTTCCATGAATCATTATAATATCAAGTTTACAACGGTATAATTAACTAGAGCCTATTGCTATTTTAGTTCCTTGGAAATCAGATGTTCTAGTATTTGAGGAAGTTTTGAATGATAATGGAATAGATGATTTTAGTGTTTATTATGATGATAGAAATCGTTTCCCATCTGGAGCAGAAGAAATAAACAATATACATATTACAACATTTAAATCAGCCAAAGGGCTAGAATTTGATACAGTTATAATACCTAATTTCCATAGAATAGATGAGATTCTAGGTAGTTTTAAAACGGATTGGCAGGATTTTTATGTAGCTGTTACCAGGGCAAGGAGCAACTTGTATTTAATTAGTAATTATAATATGCCTCAGTTAGATACTGTGGCAGATATTTCGACGCTTTAGAATATGGAAAATAAGAGATATATGCCGATAAATGCGGCTTCATTGGCACATTATTTCGGTGGGGCATGTATTTTGCCATCTAGATATTATACAAATAAGCCGGAAGATTTGCAAGATAAGTATGACGGATTATTACTTTTGTCCTCGCACTTGGGAACGAAACATACTAATTGCTGTTTGGAAATAGTTTTTGATGATGAAGAATTTAATGAACTCATTGATGTCAGAAATGGTTTTTTTCTATATGAGAAACCGCTTCCTATAACTCGAATAAAACATATTTTCTTTACTAGTAAAGAGCAAAGGGATACTACTGTCACAAATATTCGTCTTGGAACTTCATTTGTTCCAGATAATCTTATCCGAATAGTAAATACATTTGAAGATGTAGATAGCTCAAATGTTGTCCTTCCTGATGATATTGTTATAAATGATTTTTCGACAAAACAGAAAGACTTTGATAAAATTCTAGGGGGCCTTGCTGTTATGAAAGTTGCGCATTTAGATTATATGAATTATTCGGAAAATTATTTTTCAACTCTCTCTTATTTTAGTGATTTAATTGCGAGTGAGCTGGCTAAAGCAAATAAAGTAATAAACAATAAACTTCAAGCTATTCTTGTTGGTGATAAACAGAACAGGCTTCATAAGTTCTTGTATGAGCCAATTTCAGATTCCTTAGTTGAACATGTTGCGGCTGAGGAAAAACAAACTATTCAGAAGCATAGTATTACAAAACTTATCAATTTAGATTCTCTTGATGGGCTTACCTATATTATCGCAGTGTTAAATACCTATGGAACAGATAAGGAATCAAGAAAGAAAAAGGTGGACAGCTTGTTCCTTTCTAGATTTAATGATGGTATAAAACAGGGAAAAGGAGAAGGTATTGCACTATGCTATGGAATCAGTAGAGGTTATTCTGCGTTTCGAAATTCCTATGAATACAATGATATAAAGGTTGATGTAAAGTATAAATTGGATTCATTGCTTGATTATTATACCATTGAAAGTATTTATCAGTATGTATATAATAGCAGAAAGTCTAGAGAGTTACCAATTTTAAATTGGGTTCAGCGTAAAAATACTAGAATACCTAAATGTGATACTGATTACATTGTTATAGATGAATATGTAATTGGAAAGAAGAAACCAAGTGTAATGAGTGTCGAATACATAAAGAATTTATTGTCACGTTTTTTTCAAGATGCGGCTTTCATGTATTTTGAGAATCTTATGACTGAGATTAGAAATACTATATATGCTGATGCAAAAAAAGAAATAGAAGAAGGTAATTCTGGCTTAATAAAGCAATTTGAAGATCAGATTTTATTCATAAATTCTCAACATGCAAAGGAAGTCGCTGAATTGGAACGAAGAAGGGTAGAGGAAGTAAATTCTTTGAAAACTCAGTTGGATGCTGTAAAGTGTAAACTTCCGATTTCGACTTTAAATAATAGATCTTATCAACAAGATGAACAACAATCTAGCCAAGAAAGGAATACGGTAAATCAGATAATACCAGAAATTGATAAGGTTTCTATTATTAAAGAAGTTCTTTTATTAAAAAATAAGCCTAAAGAAGAACTTAAACGTATGGGACAAGAGCGTAATATTGCATTTGATAAAAAGGATAAGGTTGACGATATGATAATTAAAATTATAATAGGTAAAGTTGACGAACCAAAGATTTTTTAGTCATGTTTCTTTTTGACCAGATATTTGATGCTGCAGAGACCGAGGAAAGTCTTAGTGATTATTTGAGGACTCACATGGCGGATATAAATGATTTTTATAACTCGCCATATGAGGTGCTTAAGAATGATATTGATTCTGTTGATCGTTTTATTTTAAGAAAGAGACGTTTTTTGCGCTCATTACCTTTTGATAAAATGTATTCACGCTCATTCCTTTTGATTCTATTAGATTTATGTACAAGATTTAATCTTCTTTCTGCAACCTCTGCAGTGCATCAAATAATGATGCGGAATAATATCCCTTGTAATAAAAGAATGTCTGCGGCATTAGCTTACATAGATCCTAAACCATCTTCAAACGAAGAGTATATTTCTCGCTTTTCAAATATCTGTGATTTGTTGGAAATAGCAATTAAAGAAGAAGAAGACTCAGATATAAATTCTATTGTAACATTTTTAAATTACTTGGGTACTGTTGTTATGGATACTAATAATATCTATATACGGCAACTTAAGGCTCTTATTCAATCAGCATATTCTTCGAATGTGTATCAATTCTTAAATCATCCTTCTATCGTTGCTGCGATTCAAATAGATACGGCAAATCAAGAAAAGGCTTCGTTTCAAATACAAAAAATTGTAGATGATTTATTGGGTAATGTCCGTGTAAATTCAATTTCAATTTACAGGAATATACCCGATATGATTGAAAATGATACTGACTACGCAAAAGAAGTTCGACTTATTGGACCACATTATAAACTTATCAGGAAATTATCTGTCAATAAATGTACTGGAGTTGCAAAAACGAATAGAGGTGTTGCTATATTAGAAAATGAAGATGAATTATATGAATATATGAAACGTTTCGGTAATATGCATAAGGCTAAACTTGATTCTGCACTCCAGGCTCCTTTTCCTCAAAAATGGGATAATTCAATTAATTTGTATGACTGGGGTTGTGGTCAAGGAATTGCTTCGATGGTATTTCTTGAAAAATATGAAAAAGCAACCGTCAATAGAGTTACATTGATAGAACCATCGAAGGTCGCAATTTCACGTGCTTCACTTCATGTTTCTGTATACCGTCCAGATGTTCAAATTAAAACAATATGTAAGAAATTAGATATATTGAGACCTGATGATTTCAATATATCTGGGGCGAATATTCATATTCATTTATTTTCTAATATATTAGATATAGATGATTATAGTCCAACCCATTTATTTAAACTTATAGATGAATGTTTTAATGGAATTAATTAGGGATATTCAGTTAAAGGCTGCAGATGACGGCTGCAGAATCTTGCGAGACTCCTATAAATGCCAGAAAA
>CANQSM010000195.1 GCA_947626525.1 uncultured Phocaeicola sp.
GTATGATATAAAGCCCCTGATTTCTGCCCCGCCCAAATTCCGATAGGAATTTGCCAGATACGCATGAGAGACGCCTCATGCCTCTGGTTAGGGGGCTGCCCCTAAAACCCCGCTTCCCATATGGATATAACTTAAAATATCAGTTCATATTTGTGCTTTCAGTTGGCTTTTTGGGTTCATTTTCCTGCTTCCAACTGAATTTTTCAGTTACCCATTCCGAAGCTGCTCCCCCGCTTTTTCCAATGGCTTCCCCTTTCAACTGAATTTTTTAACTGAATTTTGCGGTTTCAACTGAATTTTTACATTCACTTTTTCCCTTTCAGTTGGCTTTTTCAACGCACCGCCGCTTTGGGCGGCATAGGGGCAGCGGAAATACACCTTTTTATGGCCTGGAGCCACTGGTTATAGTCCTTGAACGGCTTCGGCGGCGGGCAGTCCTCCACTTCATAACCCAGCCCATAGTATTTTTCCATGAGCGCCTCCGCCGCCTTCCTGCCCGGCACGTCATTGTCAAGGCAGAATGAAATCCTACGGACTTCCGGGTGTTCCCCTAAGAAGGTGGAAAGCGGCGCATCGGAAAGCATTCCAAGCGCCAGCTTGTCTGTCACATAATCGTTGCGGATCTCCACATAGCTCATCAGGTCTATTGCCGCCTCAAATGCCATGACTTCATCACTCTGCCCATACCAGATGTTAAACCCGTAATTCTTGTCATTGCCCGCCACATCGCACTTAAAGGCTTCCCCTTCCCGGTCAAATACTCCCCTCATGCTTGCAAAGCGTGTCATGCCCTGCACATCGTTCCCCTTAAAGACAATGTTGTGGTGGCTCTTTTCCTCATAGATCAGACCGCAGCTTACAAAATAATCCACTGTATGCCTGTCAAGCGCCCTGTCCCCTGTCAGGTACGAATAAAGATAGTCATTGTTCTTTGCACGGGCAGGGAGTATAAAAGGCTTTTTCTTTTCTTCCGTGGAATGCTTTTCTTCCATTTTTTCCACATACACATTGGCGCTCTTTTTTTCCCAGCCCCCGTCCTTCCGGTATCCGGAAAAATCGAGGAGCCAGAAAACAGCCTCCTTGACTTCCATTCCTGCAAAGACACGCAGGAAGTCTATCTGCGAGCCGCCGTTGTTTCCTTTTTCATGTTCCCTTGACCACCGGAACCAGTTCGTGCGGTTGTAAATCCGTATGGAATCCATTTCTTTCAGGGTGTGGTATCTGCCTATCTTTTTCACGGTATAGCCGAGGGCTGCCGCTACCGCCGTCAGGTCAACGCTCTTTGCAAGCGCAAGCTCCTCTGCCGTAAAACTTCTTCTTTCTTCCACCGCCTCACCTTGCCCTTCCTTTTTCCGCTGCCATTGCCGTGCTTCCAAACTCAAGCGCCTTATAATCCGTGGCGAAATGAGTTTTCGGGTGTTCCAGCAGCCCCTTTTCATAAAAACTGAAATACCGGCTGTTGTCGCCGCCCACGATCACATGGTCGTTCAGCGTGATCCCCATCAGGTCTGTCAGTTTCAGCATCCGGTCTGTAAGCATGGTGTCCTGTTCGGACGGTTCCAGCCTGCCGCTCGGATGGTTATGGACCATGATCATCTGCGCCGCATTGGAGAGTATGCTTGACTTGAAAAGCTCCCTCGGCTCTGCAATGGTCTGTCCGACTGCCCCAATGCTCACAATATTGCAGTTGATGGGGGTTCCGTCCAGTTTCAGGTTGATGACGCACATCACTTCCCTGTCCATTTCACATAAGAAATCCCCCACTACTTTCACGGCATCTTCCGGGCTTGTGATCTTATGGTCCGAAAACAGCGGCGCATCCTTTACCAGCCTTACCGATACGACTTCCAGTTTAAAGGGTTCCTGTTCCTGCATCTGCTTTCTCCCTTCCCGGCTCAACACGTATGATAAATTCACCCTCCTGCCGCTGCGCCAGTTCCAGCAGCTCTTTCATGGTCAGTTCTCTTGGTTTTTCTTCCATATGGCAGCAGCCCTCCTATCTGGACTGTTTTGCTTCATAAACAGGTTCCGGCTCTGCCACAATGCCGTCCAGCCTTTTGTCCGGCGTGTCGGTTGCAAGCGTGATCCTCCGCAGGTCTTTGTCATAGTGGTACACCTGGTTGGAAAGCCTCTCGCCCAGTTCCACATGGTCCATGTTTATCTCTGCGACCATCCGTGCCAGCGTTTCCGGTTCGCCCATATCAACAGACACTGCAATGACTTCATGCACGGAAGATGGCAGGATATACAGGTTTCTTTCCAGGCCCTCCGCCAGACTGTGCAGCTCATCCTCATAAAGCATGGAAGCCGCACCGTCAATCCCACGTTCATTCGTAATAACCCACATGGCCTGTTCCGGCTCCTGTTCCCCGGTTATTTGCTCTGCCAGTTCTTTCGGCATGCCGTCAGCCATAAGCATATCCATTATGGCTTCATTCATGGACTTCACCACAGGAGGCAGTATGCGTCTGGTGTTTTCCGCCGCTGCCCTGAACAGCTGCTCTTCCCCCATGCCAAGCTCCTTTGCCAGATCATCGCTGATTACAGTGCTTGCGATTCCCTTTTCATCCACGCTTACCACCCAGCGGTAAATAATGGAAAGGTCCTGAAATTCCCTGTGCGGCTTGTCTTTCAGCATATCCTCATTCTGTGCGGTATTTATGAGCTGGAAGATGATATTGTCCTTTGCCGTGCTTATATCAACCGTCGGAAGTTCCGCCTCCCTGAATGCCGCATCCATTGCTTCCGCCGTTTCCCGCAGGGCTGCCTGTAAGTCCCCCGTCCTTAAATACTGGTCATACATGTCGTTGACATATAAAGTGGGGGAAACCATCATTTTTTCGTCCTCCGCCAGAAGGCTGAGCCCGTCCAGTTTACGGTTTACCTTTGTTACCGGTTCAACCCTTACCTCCATGCCCTGGTAACTCTCAGGCATGTATGATAAAAAGCTTCCTTTCACTGCCTCTTTGAATATCCCATAATCCATCATAAAATCTGTTCCTCCTTCAATTCTGCAAAAAAAGGCGGGGCATATAAGCTTCCCCGGCTTACATGCCCCACCAAATCCATGCATGTTTATGAATTATATCGCTTCAGGTCTGTCCCGTATTCTGTGCATTGCTTCCTCCTGTGAAACTACTTCATTCTGCCAAAATATGCGAGCATTCTTTTCAGTCTCTTGTCCTTTGCATATGCCCTGTAGAATTTCAGCTTCCACATATCGCCCACCTCCTTTATCGTCTGCCAACAGAAACGCCTACCATAGTCAACACAATCCTCATAACAAGGGCGAGTAACAGCAGGAACAGTTTAGCTGTCCCAAGCGCCAGCTTCAATGCCACAAGCACCGCCTGTAATATCCATTTCAATATGGTAAGCAATACCACTCCGGTCTTTCTTAAAACTATTCCTGCCATAAAACATTCCTCCTATCCCCAGTTGTCAACCAGTTCCA
>CANQSM010000196.1 GCA_947626525.1 uncultured Phocaeicola sp.
TACAAATTACTATTTATGTAATTGATTTGCTAAAATAATTATACTACAAAATTTTAATTAAATATATGTTATTACTTCAATTTCATTTAGAAAAATATTTATTTAAACTGATAATTCTTTATGTGTATTTTCTATTTCATCAACCTCTTGTCCCATTTTCAAATAAATATCTCTAATTTTTTCCTCATATTCTTCTATTTTTTTATTATGTTCCTCTAACTTTTTCTTTTGAAAAAATAAAGGTTTTGTATCTTCTAAATACTGAAGATGAGTTTGATAAAATTTTGCTTGATTACCAAGAAATTGTATATAAAAGTTAGATTCTTCAATACTATGGTATAAACATAAGTCAATTACCTTTGTAATTAATTCATCATCATTGTTCTTTTTACTCATATTTTGTTCTTCCTTTCTCATTATCTATTATATCACTTTTTGTGCGTTATTAGTGAAGAAAACTAAATATATCACTTTTAAATGGGAAAATTATTTATATAAGGTGATGTATGTATGGGTGAAACTAGATTAGAAGAATTAAGGGAAGAAAACAATTTAAAAGCCAAAGAAGTGGCAAAAGCATTAAATATTGCTGAATCTACTTATTCAGAATGGGAACACAATAAAATTCCTATACCAACTAAAAGAATTATTGAAATTGCTAACTTTTACAATGTTAATATTGATTACTTGCTTATATTATCTAACATAAAAATTTCTTTAAATTCTAAAGACATAAATCTTGAACTAATAGGAAATAGATTAAAAGAAATAAGACAAGAATTAAATTTGTCATTAAGAGAATTAGGCGAAAAGTTAAATACTGCTTTTTCTTCTCTAGCAAGTTATGAAAGAGGAGAATGTCTTATTCAAAGTGATATTTTGATTAGTTTGTGTAGAGAAAGCAATTATTCTATTGATTGGGTACTTGGTAGAAGTAAAGATAAATATATTAAATAGTCAAATAAAAAAAGCGAGGGTATGCTATAAAAATAACATATCTTCGCTTTTATAATATATTTAGTGAATAACAATAGTCATATACATTTAGTTGTTTATTGATTTTATTATTTATCTCTTTATTTTTAAAGTCATATTGAAAGATATTAAATAACATTTCTACTGAAAACTTTTGTTTTTCTTCTAGTGATAATTCCATATACTTTGCTGATATAAGTAGTAAATTTTTATATTTAGCAAAATTAGTTATTACTTTTTTTGAATTAGGATCAAATTGTTCCAATATCTCTTTTAATAACCTTATAAAGTTTTCACTATATTAACACCTGTTAAATCATCAACAAAATCAACTAAATTTATTACTCTTTCAGTATTACTATTTAATAGCATAAAAATTTCTTCCTTCATTTAAGCCACTTTATTTAAAAGACAGATAAGAGATTAAACATAAACCTAAAACCTCAATATAAGCAAATAAATATGATTTAATCTCGTTTTCTGTTTAACTATTTATCACTCTAACAATTAAAAAAATCAAGAGTATTTTATTAAAAAGTTTTGATTTATATTTTTTATAAGCAAATCATTGATAATAGGTAGCAATAATTCGCCATACTTATTGTAATATCTTTTTTTGAAGATATTACGATTTCTAAAAGAATTGTTGCTAGGTTCCTGTTGTCAATGAGGAATTATAAAAAATATCTAAATAATATATTATAAACTAATTTCATAATCATCTTTTTCTTTGTATGATTTTTTACTTGTTTTTAAATAACTAGGTACTCCAGCATAATCAAATAACTCGTCTTCTTTAGTAGTACCTTTTGAAATATCATAGACATCATTAGAATCAAAATCTTTATTATCAAAATAGTCCTTTATTTCGCTTGTAGTGGTTTCTTTTGTCTTTTCATTACCAATTTGTAGTAATTCCCTAAAAAAGTGTTTAATTGCCTCTAAAATGGTTTTTAAATAGGATTTAAGGTTATTATTTTCTTTTGTTAGGTTTTGATTTCTTGTAGTAAGTGCCTTAATCTCTCTTTTCATATTTTGATTTTCTTTTTCTATTGTTTGATGACTTTTAGTAAAAGTATCTACTTCATTAAATAACTCTTGTATTTTAGGTTGAAACTCTATTGCTTGTTTTGTTTCTTTAATCACTTTATTCATACTATCAAAGGTTTCTTTTTCAACAAGTACGTGTTTCTTATCAAAAGGTACATTTTTAGTTGTTTTCATTTTTTCTTCAAATTCATTCATAGCATTATCTAGATTCTTATTAAGAATATCAACCTTATTTTCGTAGTATCTAGTCGTTTTCTTAAATTCTTTAATTTTAATATGTTTTCTGTTACTACCTTTAATTCCTCTTTCTAATTCATAACCTTTTTCTCTTAATCTCACATTGTAAACATCTTGTAATTCACTTAAATGAATATTATCTCTAATATATTGTTTTTTAGATATAGTGTATCTTTCAGTATTAGTTCTTTTATCTAACTTTTTAACAAGTGGTACAACAACACAATGAATATGTGGTGTTTTTTCATCTAAATGTATAGTCGAGTGCAAAATTTGTTCTTTCGTATAACCTAAATCATTATAAACAAAATCCATACAAGTATTAGCCCATTCTAATATTTCTTCCTTACTCATATTTTCAAAAAACTTTGGTGTTGCTGTAAACATTAACTCATCTGCTACAACACTTCTTGATTTATTTAACATTTGACTATAAGTCTTTTTTCTATCTTCCCTTTCAGTTTTCATTCTTTCGTTGTGTTCTTTTTCATATTCTTTAGTTAAGTTTTTAAAACCCTTAACATATTTCTCTGTTAAGGGTACTAATTCAATATTATTTTTAGTTAATTCTAACTTAATGTCAGGATTACTTTTATATGCTTTTTTCTCACGTTTGTTATGAGAACCTATCTGTGCTAAATCATTTAAAGTCATAATAGGATTACTTCTAAATATTCCATAATTCATATATCATTCCTCACTTTCTTTACATAACAAAAAAAGATATGCTCTTAAAACATACCTTTACCTAAATTCAAAACTTCTTATTACTTTATTTTGCTATTGATACAATTATATTGAATAAATCACCGATTTCTATATTTTTTGATGATTCTAACTTAATATGTAAGTTTTCATTTTTCCCTTTAAAATAAAGTAAATCTTTAATTTTCTTATTGTGTGTCATTTGACATTGGAAACACCATTTTCCCAATTACTAATTGATTTTTCAGTTACACCCAATTTTTCCCCCAATTCACATTGAGTCATCTTTTTTTGCTTTCTACATTCGGCAATAAAATTTCCAATTTTTTCTTGATTCATAATTTTTTTCTCCTTTCACATTAACATCATATA
>CANQSM010000197.1 GCA_947626525.1 uncultured Phocaeicola sp.
GGTTCTTTGTAAAGTTACAAAATATCTATCATATTGGCAAATAATTAGTTGACTAAATTCTGAATATCCCTAATATATTGCCTTATCTAAAATTCCGTTCTACATTGAATACGACTTATTCAAATGTGAAATTGGAAACTTTTGCTCGCAGATACTATGATGACGATACGAATTCTTCATTACATAGAGCTACACAGAATTATGTTATTGTTTGGGATAATCTTTTGACATTTTATAAAACAGTGGGTAAACATGATGTGCAGGCTTTGTTGGGACACTCATTGGAAAAACAGTCCACGGATTTTATGTTTGCCAGAGGCTTGGATTTTCCGGATGATGATGTTTTGACCAATTTGGGCAGTGCGGCTACTAAAGATCGCATTGGGAGTGACAAGTATAGTTCTGCGTTGGTTTCGGCTTTTGCGCGTCTTCAGTACAAGTATAATAATCGTTATTTGTTGACGGCTACATTTCGGGCTGACGGTTCTTCCAAGTTTGGTAAAAACAGCCGTTGGGGATACTTCCCTTCGGCTGCTGCGGGATGGATTTTATCGGAAGAAGATTTTATGCAATCGCTGAAACCATACGTCACTTATTTGAAGTTGCGTGTTTCCTATGGTCTGACAGGTTCGCAGAACCTGGGTTATTATGATTTTTCCAGTTACATGACCTCTAACACCTATCACTCTTCACCGGGTGTCTATCCGTCATCTTTGGGAAATAATTTGTCGCAATGGGAATCACAGTCACAAACCGATATCGGATTGGATTATGGATTTTTGGACGATCGTATTCGCGGTACGATTGGTTGGTACCGGAAATATGTGGATAATCTGATTACCAGCCGGCCGGTTCCTACCTCATCCTCTTTTTCCAGTACCAATCAGAATGTCGGGGCTATCAGCAATACGGGTATTGAATTTGATATAACAGTGGACTTGATTAAGAACGCGAACTTGACCTGGGAGGTGAACTTCAATGCGGCGCATAACAAAGGGAAATTGGAGAAATTGAATGGAGTGACTACATTTCTGGGTGGAATGGCCTACCATACTTATAAATTGACGGAAGGCAGTGAACTCGGCACTTTCTATGGTTATGTGGATGCTGGTCGTTTTTATCAGAATAACGAAGAAGTCTGGGCATTAAAACCGGTTGATATGGCAACGGGAAGAACAGCCAATTATTATCGGGCCACTTCGTTTACAGAAGGAGCCGGAGATATCTATGTAGTGGATTTGGACGGTGATGGCAAGATTACAGCCGACGGTGACCGCACCTACTTGGGGAATTCTAATCCGGATGTGTTTGGCGGGTTTGGCACCACGTTATACTGGAAAGGCTTAATGGCTAATGTAACATTTTCTTATGCTTTGGGTGGAAAACGCTATTGGTATGATGAGGCTCAAAAGTTCGGAGGTGTAAATTCGTATAATGCGCCTGTTTTTATACTGGATAGTTGGACGATGCAAGGGGTAGGAGCTAAATATCCCGTATCTACTCACTATGGGGTAGGGCAAAACAGCGTGTTTACCAATCGTTGGTTGCATGACGCTTCTTATCTCAGATTAAGCGCGTTGAACCTCTCTTACCGGTTACCTCGGAAGTGGTTTGCCAAGACGCTGATTAAGGGAGTAGAAGCTACATTTCAGGCAACGAACCTATTTACTGTTACCAAATATCCGGGTATGGATCCGCAGGGTAATTTCTCTGTTTCTACGGCAAATAATGCTCTTTATGGAATGGGAACGGATTACAGTACTTATCCTGCAGCGAAGACTTTTAATTTCGGGCTAAAATTTACTATTAACTAATTGCGTGTATTTATGAAAAGATATATAACAGGCCTTTTGTTGGCAGGTACTTTATGTGCCTCATGTTCTGATTTCCTGACTCAGACTCCGGAGCACTCTTTGACGATGGAAAATTCTGTGACAAGTTATTCCGGCGCACAGAATATCGTAAATGGTATTTATGGCGTTTACGAAAAATCTTCTAATTTAGGAGGATATTTATATGGTTCATTGCACTGTATGGCTGGGCTGTGGAGGTATAGCTCGGTGATGTATAATATGGGATATACTCAGTCTGGCGATGAATATACGATTAATGCAATATGGAATCAACTCTATGGTTGTATTAATGCGGCGAATGCGGCAATCATAGGGGTGTCCGGTTTACCGGATTCGGAGTTTCCCTCTCTTGAGGCTAAAAATGCTCTATTGGCAGAGGCACGTTGCTTCAGAGGATATTGTAATCTGGAGTTGCTTTGGTTGTTTGGCCATTGGTTTGCGGCTGCGGATTCTCCTTATGGCATTCTTTATCGGGATCAAACGGCGGAATCGTCTAATCTGATGGTCGAGCGAAGTACTGTGGGAGAAAGTTATCGTTTGATTTTGGAAGACCTTGAATTTGCTGAACAGAATCTGGGAGATTATGAGTCTGCCTTAAGGATGTCAAAGCAGTTTGCGCAGGCTATGCATGCCAAACTGTTGCTGATTCGTGGATGGGACGGTGATTATGCTGAGGCGTTAGGGCTGGTGAATACATTATTGACACAGTCTCCTGTAACTTTCCGGATGGAAACCGATTTAGCGCGATTGTACGAGAATGGTTGGAATTCTAATGAAGTTTTGTTCTCACGCTATTTGGGGGATATGTCAAGCTATACCGCTTATGAATTTATTTATTCGTATGGCTTGTTCTATAATAATGAATTTACTGATTATCCTCAATCCTGGTTGGAAGCAGACGAACGTTTTGATGTAATATTTGGTACTGCGCGGGCCCCGGAAACATGGGATACCAGGACGAAAGATAAAGTATTGACAAAATTGTATCATCGTGGCCGTTATGAAGGTAAAAATGATATGTATGCCACGTATGCTTTCAGGTTTGCGGAACTGTATATTATGAAAGCTGAATTGTTGGCTCGAACTAATCCTTTGGATATTTCTGGCGCTTTGGCTCCATTGAATGAAATGCGCGCAAACTACACTAATCCGGTAATGGATGCGATAACAGGCATTACAACTCACGAGCAATTGATGGACGCTATTTATAAGGAGTATGTGGTTACGCTGTTTATGGAAAATGAATCATCTTGGTTCGCTTCTCTTCGTTTTGAAAAAGACGGAAAACCTTGGATTAATACGTTAAAACCGGAGGTGAATTTCAATGAGAATCATTATTGTTGGCCAATACCGGACCGTGAAATAATGGCTCATAGTAATCCGATAGAACAAAATCCAGAACTTAAATAGGGATATTCAGTTAAAGGCTGCAGATGACGGCTGCAGAATCTTGCGAGACTCCTATAAATGCCAGAAAAC
>CANQSM010000198.1 GCA_947626525.1 uncultured Phocaeicola sp.
CGGCAGCACGGGCACCGTGTCGGAGGCGCACAGCGTCACGGTGTGCGGCGTGGCGGGGGACAGGGAGGCCGGGCCGCACGGCAGCGGCAGGAACAGCCGGAAACACAGGAGCAGGAGACTACTTATCATCTTACATCATTTTGCAGTACGCATCTGAAAGAAAAGGGGGCTTTCGCTCCCTTCTCCCACAAATTCGTTTTTTATCCACTTAATTATCTACAAGCCGTATCAAAGACAGGGTTCTGGAATTTCCCTCAACATCCATAAAATCGAAATCGTATGTCTTGTAATTAACATCCCATGCGTTATCGCCACTTGCGTGCGATGAACCGGTGTTGGCTTGCGTTGCATACGCCCGCATCCAATATATGGCACCTTCGTTAGTATATAAGTTATACAACAACGGAGAATATGCCCAACTTAAAACACCCGAGTAAAAACTATTGCCGAAACTATACTGCAATGCTCCGTGACGTGTTCCGTCGGTATTGCCATATTTGCGCCGCCCGAACCCTGTGGCGCTAATCGGGAAGAAAACCTGACGGGCATTGCCGCTATTGTAAGCAAATGCCCCTCGCATTCCCTTGTGTGTTCGACCGTTCCCGTTCACCACGTCGCGGTGAAAGCATCCGGTCGCGTCATTAAAGTTTGTTATCGTCTCGGTGGCTCCATCGGCATACAACACGCCATATAACTTGTCGATCGTTTGTTCGTTTGATGCATCTTTCAGTGTTTTATATTGTCTATAATCAGGCATAATTCCAGTTTTAGTGTAGGGACTGTTCGGCAAGGATACAGACTCTGCGAAAGCACCTTTCGTTCCGTCATTATCAGGGACATTAGTGGTTATATTATAGGTACTTCCTGCGGTAGTGTATAACGGGTTAACTGTAGATCCGAACAAATTACGACTGTTAGACAAATCACACGCATTATTATCGGACTGGTCGTCCCTAATGGATGTCGTGTATCTGGTACGGACAAACAGAGAGCCCGCATCGCAAGGATGGGTCACCTCCTCGTCGTTATCGTACAGATTGAAAGTGTGCCATGCCGGAGCATTAGCAGCATTACTGATTCGTAAGGGTGCATATCCTTGCCGCACCAAAATCAGGTGCGTACAGGTATAGTCGTTGTATTCGATTTTGATGATACCGCATCGGACATCGTTAGGCCCAATCGTTGAATTGGGTTTGTAGGTGAAACTTATATTCGTACCGTTAAGTCCTTGTATGTATTCACCGACTGCATCCGCCCGCTGGTTGCCGGAGGTAAGAGTAAACCAAGCATTCGATGTATTTCCATCTGTCCCGGTTGCCTTATAGATATATGCACGCCACGAACCTTTGGACTTGTAGGCCTCGTAGCCTCTGCCGGTGAGCTGCACGCCTGCGCCGCTATAAGCTTCCGGTCCGTACTGCTGCATCAAAGTAACAGCGAATGGGTCGGTATTGTCCGAGCGCCGCCAAATTCCGCTCGGATTGTCGATGCGGTGTACCTGCTTGACATTGACAACCATTTCGTCGCTCGTACCATCCTCAAACGTATAGGTAAGTTTTACCTTCGCCGAACGGGTAGTCGTATAATAAGGGTTGGCACCGGTATAGGATGTGCTCTTGTATATCATCAGCGGGCGCGTGTACAAGGGAATGTTCACATTGGTTACCCAATCTCCATCACTATTCTGCCGATAAGTGAAATCGAACTTGAATTTATCATCTACACCTTCTTCATCATTCAAATCCAATTTGCTACTTTGTTCGCCATTTTCAAGATAAGTTTGTCCTGCATTTTCCTTATGTAAATTCCAATATATTCCAACTTTTGGTGCATCCTTTTCCCGATCGAAACCAGAATCATCCTGTTGTTCACCACTATCTCCATCACCCGTCCCGACCCGCACGCGGTTGTCGTAACGCAACGACAAAAAACCTGTTGCTAATCCTGATGGGATAACGGTGGTTCCCGTATAATGGCTGATAGTGTTATCATCCGGCCCCCAGTTATTTTGGGTGATTTCAGCAGACAAACCCACTACCTTTTTGCCGACAAACTGGAACGGCAGAATCGACGGGGTATTGTAGTTGTACGATACGTAGATGGTTTCCGGCGTATGGTTGCCCGGTGCATCGTTGTAGTCGATATGCCAGTCAACATCGTTGGCGTAGCCGTTGAATTTCAGCGTCAGTTTATAATGGATGCTGCGCTCAGCATTGAAATCGGTCTCGACATCCTTGCCCAGCATGAAACGGTAGATGATGTTTCCCGATGTACGGTTATCCAGGTTGTCGTTTTCATAGTAGGCGTGCACTTCTACATAGGTTCCGTAATCTTTGCTGTCCTTTTGATAGTCATGGTCGTAATCATCGGGCAATTTATTCCCATTGCTGTCCGTCTGCGGCTTGTAGGTGCCGTCCGCATCACTTTCATCATGTGTACCTGTACCCTGACAGTTCTCAAAGAAATAGAGCGCATTCTCCGCATTGTGAACGTTCTGCCTCCACGTCTTTACCTGTTCTTCATTTTCTATGTCGCCCGTGAAATCGGGATAATACGGCTCTTCACGATAAACAACATTATCAGGGTCTTCTCCCGCAATCGAACTATACGTGATTGTACCATAAGAAGTCAACTGCGTCTCCTCGCTCTCATTGTCGGGGTTAGGGAAAAGCACCGTCTTGTTACCGGGCGTGTTTACCGCACCGAGGCTGCACGTGCGCGGCAAATCGCGGAGTTGCACGCTCTTGATATAGACGCGCACCTCCGGTTGAAGACTTGAGCCATCGAAAGCGACCGTGACTTTCGATGCGGCGCGCTTAATCCATGCGTGCAGCGGTTGCGTCTTCGACAACGGGCCGCTAATACCAATCAGCGGGGCTTTTTTATTTATCACGTCGGTGGTACTCTCCGAGGCCGTGAAATACCCGAACATCGCGTTGTTGGCGGCAATGTCGGTGGCATTCCAGTTCAGCTTGTAGTTGCGCAGGTCGTTTACCGTCCCCGCATCCCTTGTCGCATCGAAGCCGGACGGCATATTGGCCACAACATAGATACGGTAGTTGCCGCGTTCCACGTTGTTCAGCTGAAAAGTCATGTGCCGCGTCGAAGTTCCGCTCATGCTTCCTGTGGTCGGGCTATCAGTATTCGGATTACGCTCCTCGTCCGTTCGCTTGAAGGTGAATGTGCCCTGATATACTCCATCTTCGACTTTGCCGCTTCCCTCGCCGCTGTCCGTCGGCGTGCCCGTGAAAACGTATTTCAGTTTCGC
>CANQSM010000199.1 GCA_947626525.1 uncultured Phocaeicola sp.
TGGAATGGCCGAGCAGCTTGCTTACTGTATAAAGGTCGGCTCCAAGGGTCAGCATCATGGTGGCAAACGTGTGCCGGATTAAATGAAATTGTGTAAATAGGGATGAATATCTAAAAGTAAGTATAAATGAATATCTTTATTTATAGGGCATTACTTGAATAGAAGCAAATTTGTTTTTAGAATGTCAAAGCCGTATTTTGTGTTTTTCTTGCAATTTATGTTACTTTTTTGTTAGTCATTTCGGGCTTTATTTTGTACCTTTGCATTGGAAATAAAGCATTGGAAACATGGCAAGAACAAAAAAGTCGGAATCGGTGCCTGTCCGCATCCGCTTCAAGCGGCTTAAGGACGGGAACCAGTCCATATATCTCGATATTTATACCGAACACAAGCGCAGGTATGAATTTCTCAAGCTCTTCCTTGTCCCTGAGGTGTCCCAGGAGGCAAAGGAGAGGAACGCCAACACCCTCAAGGCAGCCAATGCGATAAAGGCGCAGCGGATTCTCGATATCACCAACAAGAAGCCGGTGACAGTCCTTTCGGACAAAGCCAGGAAACCGCTTGTCGAATGGCTTGATGAATATGCGGATTTCGGAACGAAGAAAGGGCGCAGTTCGCTTGCCGATAATGTACATGCGGTATCTGTATGCCTAAAGGCTTACAATCCCCGGATAAGGCTGTACGAGGTTGACAAGGATTTCCTGCAGGGCTTTATAGACTATCTGGGGACACGCAAGGCGAAAGTGACTAAAAGGCCGCTGGCGAAGAAAACCATATCCGGCTACTGCGGATATATACGCGCCGCCCTCAATTATGCCGTGGATCTGGAAATTCTCGCCGACAACCCTTTGCTGTCATTTGACTGGGCATCCATACAGGGAGAGCGAGCCAAACGTGAATACCTCACCATTGAAGAGGTGCAGTCGCTCATAGACACCCCTTGCAGAAGTCCCAGGGTGAAAACAGCATTCCTGTTTTCCTGTTTCTGCGGACTGCGTTACAGCGATGTCAAGGGCTTGCGGTGGAAGAACGTGATTGAAGAGAACGGGAAAAAGCATATCGAGCTGCGCCAGCAAAAGACCGGCAAGGTGATTTATCTGCCTTTGAGCCTTCAGGCGCAGAAGTTCATGCCGGAAGAAAAAGGCAACCCTGACGACGCGGTCTTTGATGTCCCGTCTGTGAGCGATTGCGACCACGTTCTGAAAACATGGACTTCAAAGGCCGGCATTACCAAACGGGTGTCCTACCACGTCAGCCGTCACGCCTTTGCGACGATGTCGCTGACAATGGGTGCAGACCTCTATACCACCAGCCAGTTGCTTGGGCACTCGGATGTGGAAACGACCCAGGTGTATGCAAAAATCGTGGACAAAAAGAAAGTGGACGCGGTCTATATGATAGACCGGTTGTTTGATTGATTATTCTGATATATTATGGGCAGGCAGAAGAAACAGGTTGTGATGAAGGAACCGGTAAGGCTCCGTGAGCAGGTGCTGAAAAACGGCAAGCGCTCGTTATATTTGGATATATACCATAACGGCAAGCGGACATACAGGTTCCTCAAGCTGTACCTCGTGCCGGAAACCGACACACCGTCGAGAATCATGAATGCCAACACGTTGGCACAGGCGAATGCCATCAAGGAAGAGATGATACTTGACCTCACCAACCGTATAGCGGGCATAAAGGACAAGTCACACAAAGCCCGGATGTCGTTCTGCGCATGGATGGGCATCTATGCCGAGAATGCGAAGAAAGGATGCGCGGAATCATCAAAGGCATGGATAGACAAGGCTGTCAAAGAAGTCACCGAATATGATTCCGGAATCTCGCTTGCCGATGTGGACAAAGAGTACCTTGCCGGGTTTATGGAACACCTTGTCAGCCGTTCCGCACACAATACAGGCCGGAAGAAGATGACGAAAAGCACCGTGTTCCTGTACCTGTGCTACGTCAGGGCCGCGCTGAATTATGCCGTCCGTGAAAACGTGATACCAAAAAGCCCGTTCAAGGGGATAACCAAGGCCACACTATCAATCAGGGAACATAAGCGTGAATATCTGACTGTGGAGGAAATAAAGCGGCTTATCGCCACTCCCTGCCACCGGGAGGACATCAAGGGGGCGTTCCTGTTCTCCTGCTTCAGCGGACTCCGTATCTACGACATCATGAATCTCCGTTGGAAGGACATTGTGAAGACCGCTACCCACTGGCAGGTCGAGATCATCCAGTACAAGACCGGTGTCGAGCTGTTCCTGCCGCTGAACATGAATGCCAGGAAATGGCTGCCCGGAAAACCGGAGGACGCCACGGCGGAAGACAGGGTGTTCCCACGGCTGACAAGGTATTACGGACAGACTCTCGGAACATGGATGAAAAACGCCGGAATTACAAAGGGAATCACATTCCACGCCGGGAGGCACAGCTTCGCAACCCTCTGTCTTACAGCAGGTATAGATATTTATACAACCAGCCAGCTGCTCGGTCATACCACCATCCGGCACACCCAGCGTTACGTCCGGATCATCAACGTCAGGAAAGAAGAGGCCGTCTCCTTGTTCGACGGCGTGTTTGAATGATAAAACAAGTCAGTCGGTCAGGAAGTGTATATATTTAGAGCGACTAACCGGAAATCCGCAGGCAGGCTGCCAAGGTCAGTCAGTCAAGGGGTGTATATATTTATACTGACCGAACTGTCGAACCTTTTATCGCTGATGCCCTTGCCAGGACATAATATCATTGCCGATATATGGATTGGGCAGACTTCACCGCCACTTCCATAAATACCATTTTCATGGATATGATGAGACGACAGTTTCCCGGGTCGGGAATCTGTTTGGCTATACGAACAATATATATTACTCATTAACAACATCCGAAGTATGGAAGTAAATCCATTTATCCGAAAGCTCATTCCTTTTTTTTACAGGGAAGAAGTTTTCCTCTTGTCCCGTTAATCGTGATGCAGGACTGGACCACCTGCGCCAACTGTTGCTGGAAGCGCACAGAGAGTATCAGGACTATGTAGCCCCAGGCGTAATGACGCCGAGGGTGTTCGCCTTGCAGTTCCTCGACGGCCATCATTATGCAGACGATGGAAATGCGGCAGACAAGAACCTTCACCGCAAGGCATTGGGCGCAATCGGCATCCTCCTGTTGGAAAGAGCCGACCTTGTCAAACAATTTTTCACCCGGCCTTCCCTGGAAGCCACGGACATAGATAGGATAATATTCCTTGTCTACACGGAACGTCGTGATGACGGAAAG
>CANQSM010000200.1 GCA_947626525.1 uncultured Phocaeicola sp.
GTTCTTTGTAAAGTTACAAAATATCTATCATATTGGCAAATAATTAGTTGACTAAATTCTGAATATCCCTAATTTATGTATTGATATTGCTAAAAGGTGTGTAAAATTAAAATGCGATTCGATATTTATTCGTACTTTTGCTTAATATTAAGGTACTTATGATTGAAGAGCTGAAAGATATAATTGTTACAGATACACTTGGTATTATAAGAACAGATATTGAAATGGAATATCTGGCGCATCTGTTTTGCCTCGGCGGTATGTGCCGCTTTACCTTCAACGACAAGGAGTTTGAATTGCGGTCAGGCGACCTCTCCATCGTCCGCCGCCGCTCGTTGATAGAAAAGATACGCCCGTCCGATGATTTCCGTTGCAAGATTATCTATGCCCGCCCCGACTTTATCGCATTGAGCACTCCGCAGAGCAACTATGGCACGAAAGGACAGTTGTCGCTTTTCAATAACCCCGTGGTGCATCTCACACCGGAACAACAGCGCATTTGCCAACGGGATTTCGACATCTTGGAGCAACGCATCCGTGATACCGAACATCGTTTCCACCGCGAAACACTTATCAACGCCATGCAGACGGCTATCCTCGACTTCTTCGACTTCCACGCCCGTTTCTACGGCGAGAGCGACATTTCCACACAGAACGCCTCCATTATGAACCGCTTCCTCTCCATACTTGAAGAAGGCGTTTACCGGGAACATCGGGAGGTGAGTTACTATGCTGACCGCCTTTGTGTCACCTCCAAATACCTTTCTGAAGTGTCGAAGAAAGTCAGCGGATATGCCGCCAACTACTGGATAAACCGCTACACGATACTCGACATCTCCCGCCAGCTACGTGACAAGTCACTGACCTTCGTACAAATCTCTGATATGTTCGGTTTCTCGTCACCTGCTTATTTCAGCCGTTATGTGCAGCAGTATTTGGGAGTGAAGCCATCGGATTACAGGGAATAATTCATCATCAGATAATTGGAAAATCGGTAAAAACAGCAGTTATTACCGATTTTTTTGTACCGTACTCTTCGGTAATACCGCTACCTTTGCAGTAGTAATAACGCAATAACAATCAGAACGGTATGAAATCATTAGTCATTACAGCGATGTTGTTCCTGACACTAACAGTCGGAGCACACGCACAGGAGAATCAGAAAGTATTCACAGCCGAAGAGCAGGCGATAGTGGATTTGTCCAACAACAAATGGGATTGGATGTCGGAGAAGAACGTGGAGCGGCTGGCGGAACTCTTTCACGAGAACTCGCAGTTTGTCCATATGGGCGGCTATTGGGGTAAGAAACAAGAATTGGAAACCATCCGCACGGGCGGCATCTGGTACAAGAAAGCCGAGATACACGATGTTGAGGTGAAATTCGCCGCAGGAACGGCAACGGTTTATAGCCGCATCCATCTGAACTCGGTAGTCGGCGGCAACTCTGTGCGCTTCCCCTTTATCGTGACGGAAGTATATGTGATGGAAAATGGGAAATGGCAACTCTCAACACTTGCTTTCACGAAAACCTTAGATGAATAATCAGACAAAAACGGATATGAAAATCAAGATTTTATTTATCACGGCCATGATGGCAATATCATCCATTGCAGTATATGCACAGAGTGCAGAAAACTTCCGGCAGCCTTATCCGCTGGGCGACAAATTATCCCCGAATCCGAACTTTACCGGCGAAGTATGGCTTGCTCCTTTGAGCGAGAAGGAAGAACTGAATCTTCCGATGGCAAACGTCACCTTCGAGCCGGGATGCCGCAACAGTTGGCACTCACACAAAGCCGGACAGCTCCTGATTGCCACCGCAGGCATTGGCTACTATCAGGAAAAAGGACAGCCTGCCCGCCGACTGTTTCCGGGAGACATAGTGGAGATTGCGCCGGGTGTGGAGCATTGGCATGGAGCAGCCCCGGACAGTTGGTTCGCCCATATTGCCATAACGACCAATCCGCAGGAGAATGCGACCGTATGGCTCTCTACTGTAAGCAACAAACAGTATGAAGAAGCTGTGAACGGAGCTGAAACTCGTTATTCCGAAGCGAACAGGGTACTTGCAGAGAGAGAGCAAGCTATCGTTGCAGTCGCATCCTATACAGGGAAAGGCGATTTGGAAAATTTGAAACAGGCTTTTGTTCAAGCATTGGATGCGGAGATGACAGTCAATGAAATAAACGAAGTAGTGATTCACGCCTATGCATATTGCGGATTTCCCCGCAGTTTGCGAGCCATTCAGACTCTTATGCAGGTTGTGGAGGAGCGAAAGGCTGACGGCATAACGGATGTGATTGGCAGGGGAGCATACATTATTACGGACAACAGAAGCCGCTATGAACGTGGCTGTGATGTGCTTGCCGAAATATCGGGCGTACCTGCCGATGCACCAAAAGCCGGATATACCATATTCGCTCCGACCATCGAGCGATTCCTCAAAGAGCATCTTTTCGCCGACCTTTTTGAGCGTGATCTGCTGACTTATCGGGAACGTGAGCTCACCACAGTGTCGGTCCTCGCCGGAGTGGGCGGCGTAGAGCCGATGTTCGGGAGTCATGCCGCAATATGTATGCATCTTGGAGTTACACCGGAACAACTTTCAGCTATGCTGAACATTGTGGAGATGAATCTCGGCAAGACATATTCGGAACCGCTTCGCAAAGTGTTGAATCAATTGACGGAAAAGAAATGAAGAAAATAGTTTTATCGGCATTATTGCTGTCGGTTACAGCAATGGCCGGAGCACAAGAGCCTGTAACAATAGTAAAACAGGGACACTTCTCGGTAGGAGGCACAACCATACAGCGACCGGGAACGTATGATAACAGTAAATTTGTCGGATGGGCCGAGCAGGAGGAGACGGGACAGAGTTATCGTGCCGACCACGCCTTCGTCGATTTTCAGATTCCAGCCGACGCTCATTGTCTGCCGCTGGTCTATGTACACGGTTACGGAGGTTCGGGCATCTGTTGGCAGATGACCCCTGACGACCGCGACGGATTTGCCACGCTGATGCTGCGTCGAGGATGGAGCAGTTATGTCGTGGAACTGCCCGGACGCGGACGGGCCGGAAGAACGTCCACGACAACAACGGTGAAACCAGTCGCCGATGAAATGTTCTGGTTCGATATATGGCGCATTGGTATCTGGCCTAATTAGGGATATTCAGTTAAAGGCTGCAGATGACGGCTGCAGAATCTTGCGAGACTCCTATAAATGCCAGAAA
>CANQSM010000201.1 GCA_947626525.1 uncultured Phocaeicola sp.
CCGTCCTCTCCGTCGTTTATATTTGCTGGGTTGTCGTTGTCGGAGACAAGAGAGTTATAATTCTCGTCAAGCAATTGATAGTATTTGTAGCCCATATTGTTACTCCTGTTGATTAGTACGTGTAAAAAGAGACCTTGATACCGCGACGGAGCTTGCATTCAACCTTGTCGCCCATTCCGCAAAAAGCGCGGTCAAGGAGGCGGTTGATAAGGTCGATTGCCCCGTCCAACATGCGGATAAGACCGCTGACGCCTACGAGGGTGTTCACTTTCTTGCCGTCAACCATTCCATAGACTTTAATCTTGAAATTGCTGTTGATTTCACGAGTGCTGTAGTTCAAAGTCATCTTTTTCATTTTTCTGTCATTTTTGATGTTTGCAAAAAATGTTTATATCGTAAACACACCGCGAAGTTCGTTTGTTTTTTTCAATCTACCAAATTTTTTCCGAAAAAAATTACTGAAAAGTTTATTTTTTATTTTTCAGTCCACCGCAAGAGCCAACAAGGGAATACACCTAATAAACAACCTCTTAACAAATTATAATCAAAAAAAATGCAGATTTTGTGATTTCATTATAAACACATTTGGGAATTTGTTGTACTTTTGCAGATAGCATATACAGTTTAATTCAAATATCGATATGAGAAAGGAAATCTTGGATGCGCTGACAGCTAAATTTCCGGGGGTCAGTGCGACAATTCTCGGCAGGATAGCCGACAAGCTGGCGAAGACTGCCACGACCGCTGAACAGGTTAAGACCGCAGTTGACGGGGTAACATTTCAGCAAGTGTTGGAGAGCTACGGCGACAGCCGTGCTACCGAAGCCACCCAGACCGCTGTTTCCAACTACGAAAAGAAACACGGCTTGAAGGACGGCAAGAAGGTGGATGGGGGCGCACCTGAACCCGAACCCGAACCGAAGCCCGACCCAAAAGGGGGAGACGACCTTGCAAAGACCATAGCAGCGGAATTAGCCAAAGCCGTGAAGCCTCTGCAAGACGAAATCGCCAACTTGAAGCAGGGACGAGTGTCGGAAACGCGCAAGCAGCAATTCGGAGCGGTAATCGAAAAACTGCCTGAAAACTTCCGCAAGGGCTACAGCCGTATCAGCGTTGACACCCTCTCAGATGATGAGTTCAAGACGCTGCTCGATGAAGCCAAAGCCGAAGTTGATGCGATTGTTTCGGAGACTTCCGCACGCGGTGCTGTCTTGGGCAGACCGCTCGGCAATGGAGGCAAGGGCACAGCAGCCAACCATCAGTCGGGATCGACGCAAGAGGCGACCGACGAGGAGGCAGCAGCCGTAGCTGAGAGGCTGAACATCTAATCAACTCAATGTTTCACCTAAAAACGAATTCAACTATGCCTACCGCAGAATTGAACAAGGAGCAAATCCTTATCGACGACGGAAAGGACTCCGTCGTAATCGTGAAAGCACTGGCAGACATTCCAGGAGGCAGAACACTTGACGTGTCGGGTGTGGATGCGGACGTGAAAGTCATCAGGGCAGGTCATATCCTCGTGCAGGACAAAGCCACCAAGGCGGTTTCGCCACTTGGCGTTACTGAAAATGAGTACGATACCCTCGACGAGGGAAAGTCTTACTACGGTGTGCTGAAAGCCTCGGTGCTGAAGAAAGACCCAAGAGCCGCTATCATGACTATTGGACAGGTCAACGCAGCCGCTTCTCCGTACCCCGTTACGGATGAAATCAAGGCAGGACTGCCAAACATTCAATTTCTTTTCTAACCAGTAACCAAAGTAAACACAAGCAGTTATGAATGCAAGTTTATTCTTGGAGTACATCGACAAGTACTTCCGTCCTGTAATCAGCAAGATTACAGAAAAATTCAACGGCAAGTCGTCTGAGCAGACCATGCTCCACAAAACCATGCTGACGGAGGAATACTCCGCAGACCTGAATTGGGGAGCAACCGAAATCAACCACTCCATTGTAGCCGCAGACGTGGTGTCAATGGACTCCTCGCTGCCTCTCAAAAGCCGCAGCACTATCAGTAAGGCGACTGGCTCGATACCTAAAATCGGTGTAAAGTTCAGCAAGGGCGAAAAAGACATTTCCGACATCAACACCATGATTGCCAAAGGCACTGACGAGGCTACCATAGCCAGCAAGGTGTTCGACGATTCCGTCAAGGCTATCAAGGCTGTAGAGGTGCGCAAGGAAATCATGTTCCTCACTGGGCTCTCCACTGGCTCCGTCCTCGTGGCGGACGGCTCGGAGGACGAAGGTAATCAGGGTACTGGTGTCCGCGCGGACTTCGGGTATAAGGACAAGAACATCTTCGTAGCCACCAAGGAGCCTTGGGGTACGGACGGATACACGCCGCAGGACGACGTGCAGCAGCTGTTCGACAAGGCTAACGAGGACGGCAATAGCATCCTCCACGTGTACCTCAGCAAGAAGTATTTTGACCTGTTCCGTCATAGCGAGCAGGGCAAGCTCCTCGCCGCAACATATCTCAACCACGTCATCACCGACAAGACCTTGCTGCCTGTTCCGGGACGCCGCACATTCCTCGAAGCCCTCGGCGACGAGTACGGTGCTACGTTCCACGTTGTTGACAGCGTATTCAAGGTTGAGAAATTGGACGGCACAAAGGAGAGCGTATCGCCTTGGGCGGAGGCAAACATCGTCGGAACTCCCGACACCGTTGTCGGTCGTCTCGTGTACGGTACGCTGGCAGAGGAGACCAATCCTGTCGCCAATGTGAACTATCAGAAATCGGGTAGCCACATCTTGGTATCGAAGTATTCCAAGACTGACCCCCTCGAAGAGTTCACCGCAGCGCAGGCTCTCTGCATACCTGTAATAGACGGAGCGGACGGCATCTACGTGCTGGAAGCCGACAAGAAGTCGAAAGGTTAACCGACTAACCGCCTGACGAGCTATGGCTGCAACAGTGCTTGACAGTTTGAGGGGTGTTAGTATGTACCCCATACCGCAACGGACGCTTGACGAGCTTGCGGCGCGGTGGGGGCTTGCGCTCGACGGAGAAGCGACGCAGGAGGTGCTACGGGGCAAGGCTTTCAACCTTGCTCTTGCGGCTCTCCTGCTTTGGCTTTCGTTTGCCCCCGATATTACGCAAGGAGGGCAGTCCTACTCATTCACTGACGAGCAGCGTCTGCAACTGCGCAACCGCGCCCGTGCGCTGCAAGACCAGTTCATGGACGAGGAGGAGGCGCAGCAGAACAAGCCCGTGTATGG
>CANQSM010000202.1 GCA_947626525.1 uncultured Phocaeicola sp.
AACCCTTTAGGCGCTGTCAAAACCGTTTTGCCGTTTGTGATGTCAATTTCATGGCCCATGTGCTACCTCCTTGGAAACAACGATTTGACGAACTGTCTGAAAAGCAAACGGCTTACTGAGCCATCCCCGCTTTTTTCCTGACCTCGACTTTCTGTCAATACGAATATTAAAATAGATCGCTGTGCGTTCCAGTTCTTGTCAAATACAAGATTAGGTCCTTGTCAACAATCTCGTAGACCAATAACCAGTCCGGGGTGACATGACACTCCCTGCAACCAGCAAAATTGCCGGACAGCTCATGGTCTCTGTACTTCTCTGGTAACTGCTCCCCCGCTGCTAACTTCTTAATAATTGCCGTTAATAGGGAGATGTCATAACCCCGTTTTTGAACACGCTTCAAATCTCTTTGGAATTTTGTAGTTGGTTTTATGGTATACATTAGGCAAGTAACTCCTTCATCATCTCATCGACATCAGTATAAGCCTTGCCAAGAGCCGGATTTTTCTTCATCTGCTGCACTTCATTGATTGCCGCCAATGTATCCTCGTTCGGGATATCAAGTCTTACCTCAAATGGAAATCCTCTGAAATTGATTGCCTGTCGCAAAAAGACATTAATTGCAGTTGTCATGTCCATACCAAGAGAGGCAAATATCTCCTGTGCCTCTCGTTTGATTTCCCTGTTCATGCGGATCGTCATGCTCGTATCTGGTCTTGTAGCCATACTAACACCCCTTTCTGGAATTTCATCTATATTGTATCAATTTTTGTGTCCGTTGTAAATACCATGTCTGAAAGTAATTGAAACTTTTTTATGAATTCTACATTTGATTGTCAGGGAAACATCAAGTGATCTCTGAAAAGGGAAGGCCGCCATCGGCTGACAGCGGCAGTTTCCCATTCGTTTTTGACCACTTCCATGAGACACTAAAACTTCTTGTCCTCTTGCTTTAGCCGACTAAAGAGCCTGTCATATCACCTCCCGAAGCTCTTTCTCGTCCTGCTTTCTGTGCCACCAGTCGAGGCTGTACACGTTATGGTGCTTCTTCTGGCATTCCTCGGAGCAGAACTTCTGCTGGCTGTGGGTAGGCCAATACTCCTTGCCGCAGACCTCGCAGATGCGTTTGCGATAGTAGTGATCGCCACGCTCGGCCTCACGTTCCGCCTGTTTTTCAGCCTGTGCCGCCTCTTTACGGCATTCCTTGGAGCAGAACACCTGACGGTTGCTTGTTGGGATAAATTCTTTTCCGCAGTGTGGGCAGACCTTCTTGTGGATGATTTCGCCGCCGTTTTCGGCGATTTTCTTCGCCTTGCGCTGTTCCCTGTAGGCTTTCTCCTTTGCCCTCTGTCTGGCCAGCTTCTCCGCAGCAAGCTGTTCCTCCTGCGCCTTTATCTCGGCAAGTTCTTCCTCGCTGTATGCGATGTTGACCTGCCCCACATAGTTGAAGTAGATGTCAACCTGCTGAGTGCGGTTACTGCCTACGCCCTCGGCCTCATGGACAACAATCCTGTCCACAAGCTCACGGAACATCGTGTCGCTGATCTCGTCTGGGGACTTGAATCTGCGTATCAGGGCGATGAAATGGTCAATGTCGAGAGGCTTCTCCATGCTGTCCTCTACCTCAGCCCGGAGCTTTTCCATCTTGGCTTCAAGCTCTGCCTGCTCGTCATCGTACTGCTTCATAAGCTGCTTATACTGCCTTTCAGGCAGGAGACCTGATACAAGGTTCTCATACAGCCCACGCACAAGCCCGGAAAGCTCGTCATACCGTTTCTGGAATCGCTTCAAATCGGCCTCTGCCTGCTGTGGCTTCTCTTCCTTCTTTTCCTTCCATGCCATTTGCAGTTGCTCTGCAAACGCATTTTCGTCTTTCAGCACAAGCCTTGATATTCTCTGGACGGCAGACAGCAGTATCGTTTCCACGCTGTTGGCGGTGATACTGTGGGCAGTGCAGGAATCCACCTTGCTGGCATACCCGCCGCAGCGGAAGGAATACTCAGGGGAGCCGTCCTTTTTATTGTGATGGGTTTGCAGGGTCAGCCTCCTGCCGCAGTCGGCGCAGTAGAGATAACCGCTCAAACGGTGGTAGTGGCTGCCCCATGGTGCGCTTCTTTCAGTTCGTTTTCTCGTACGCTGAACGGTGTCCCAAAGCTCCTGTGGGATGATGGCCTCATGGGTGTTGGGGAACACATACTGTTCCTCCGCACTCGTCTCCCTGCGCTTGTGCAGCTTGAAGTTCGTGCCAACGGACTTTCTGAGGACGGTATGACCGAGATACTCCTGCCTGTCCAGTATCGTTCTCACAGTACCCACGCCCCACAGGTAGGGGTCAGCGTACTTCTGACCGTTAGACTGCTCTTTGTGGTATCGATCAGCGTGAGCGGCAGGAATTAAGACCTTTTCCTCGGTGAGCAGTTCCGCTATCGCTCTTGGGCTTTTGCCCTCGCTGGCAAGCAGGAAGATGCGCCTTACCACCTCGGCAGCCACAGGGTCAACCACAAGGGTCTGCTTATCGCCGGGGAGACGGTTATAGCCATAGGGAATACTGCCGGAGCATCTCTTTCCGTCCCTCATTCGTGAGTCAAAGATTGCCTTGATCTTGTTGCTTGTGTCTTTGGCATAATATTCGTTGAAAATATTGATTATTGGCGTCATGTCGTTCTCGGTGGAGTTATCGCTGTCCACGCCGTTGTTGATAGCGATGAAGCGCACGTTCTTCTGGGGAAAGAGGATTTCCGTATAGAAACCGACTTCCAGATAATTCCTCCCGAATCTGCTGAGATCCTTGACGCAAATCGTTGCCACTTCTCCGGCCTCGACATCGGCAATCAGAGCCTGAACGCCCGGTCTGTTAAAATTTACCCCAGAATGGCCGTCATCAGTATAGTGGCGGAGGTTCGTCAGACCGTTCCTGTGGGCGAAGTCCTCCAGATATTTCTTCTGGTTCTCGATGGACAGGGATTCCCCGGCTCTCTCATCGTCCCTCGAAAGTCGTTCATAGAGTGCGGTAATCTTTTGTTTTCCTGCTGTTTTCGGCATCTTTAGCCCTCCTTTCCGTATGTAATACAACTTTGGATTATGTAGATTACTCGCCCTCTACTAACAGGAGAAATCCGGGGGTATTTGCGGAACTGTTTTCCAGAAAATCTTGAAAAAACTTTGCCCGCCTCTCTCATTTAGGAAAGTACGCTTTCATCATCCTCAATAAGTCTACCCCTCCGGGGC
>CANQSM010000203.1 GCA_947626525.1 uncultured Phocaeicola sp.
GACGCACCATCTCGCTCAGCATCGACTATGAGGATGTGCTGTCTGCCGATTCGTTTAACCATATACTGTTGGAGGAAGAATGATGAAAATGAAGAGTGAAGAAACAACGTTCGCCGGCCAAAGGGAAAGCCAATGTAGAATGAAAAAAAGGCTTGCGCATACCTTGTTGCTGATAGTTATCTGTTTTATGGCAAGCATGACTCCGGCAATGGCGCAGCAGAACAGCGACCGCATATCCTTGGGCTTCGGCTGCCTGTATGAGCGAGGTTTGGATGTGACGCTATCCTATGAGCATGAGACCAAGTACCACAATGCGTGGGAGTATTTTGCTAACGGCTACATCAAGTGGGACGAGTGCGCCTCGTGCGGTCATGTGTGTCCTGAGAATTTCTGGAACAACTACCGCAGTTATGGTTTCGGCATTGCCTACAAGCCCTGTGTGGCGAGGGGACGCAACCATCATGGCAACATGCGCATCGGAGCATCTGCAGGCAGTGATACCGACAGGTTCTTGGGCGGCATCCATCTCGGCTATGAACATAACTACACCTTGCGCCACGGCTGGAAACTTTTTTGGCAGGTGAAGACCGACGTGATGATTAAGGGCGAAGACCTGTTTAGAACGGGTATTGTCCTGGGTGTGAAACTTCCTGTAAAATGACTATGCGTATGAAAAAGCTATTATCAATTCTTGCAGTTGCGGCAACGGTGTTGCTGACTGCCTGTGACGAGCATCAGGACTTTCCCGACACCGCTATGAAGGTCACTCATATATTGACCACTGACGGCAAGGTGATGCCCTACGAAACCTACGAGCAATCGGGCAAGCAAGCCATTGCCGTGGTATTCAACATCAACCAGAGGGAAGAGATGGATGGGAACGGATATGCCGTCTATCTGTGGGACATCGTTCCCGAAGCCTTTGCCGACAGCATCGGTGTAGAGCAGGACACCTCCTGTGACCTCACCGCCTATGACGGCAATGCCAACACCTTTGCCCTCTATGGCACGACCGATGTGAAGTCACCCTTGGCTGAGCGTGTCTTCGACCTGTGGCGTTATGGTCAGAGTGCCTATATACCGAGTGTGGCGCAGATGCGTCTGCTCTATCATGCCAAGGACATCATCAACCCCTATATCCTGAAATGCGGCGGCACACCCATCCCAGATGAGGATGATGACTGTTGGTATTGGACATCGACAGAGGTGGAAGGACAAGCGACCGCCAAGGCATGGCTCTACTCACTGGGTAGCGGTGCCATACAGGAGACTCCCAAGTGGCAGCCGCATAAGGCGAGACCCATCATCACGATTATGGATTAGCCCATATACAGACATCGAGTATCACCCGTATCATCATCAAAGTACAACAATTAAAAAGAAAAAGCATGAAAAAGAATTTGTTTCTAATGTTGGGACTTGGAGCCGTGCTCCTCACGTCCTGTGACCAAGACATCACCAACGAGATTTATTTGCCAGGTGGCGGCGGTTCGGTGGTTGTGACCGACAGCACATCGACCAAGCAGCTGCAGGTATTCACCAATCTGGAGATGCTGCAACCTGCCGTCTCCACACGAGCCGTGGACAATCAGTGGGAACTCAATGACATGATTGGCATCTCTTCCACAGGGATGATCAACAACATGAAGTTCACCCGAAGTGGCAGCACCAACCAGTTTCTCGGTGCCAGCACCGTGTGGTTTAAGGACACAGACACCCACACCTTCAATGCCTACTATCCCTATACGGCAACTCCTGCCAGCAACCTCATAGAATTTGAGGTGCCAGAGGACGCAATACAGAGCGAGCAGAAAATCAACGATTTCCTGTTTGCCAGCGGAACAGCCTCGTATGCCAACCCAAGCCTGACACTCAACTTTACCCATCAGATGGTGCGGCTTATCATCAAGGTATATACTGCGCCTGAATATGGCTTTACCACCAATTCATTCAGTGGTTACAATCTTACGCTCTTGAATCACTATTGCAATGGAACATTCAACATCAAGACAGGTGAAGTAAAATGTGGAAGCAAGCCGTCTTCCCCGTATTACTTGGGAGAAGCCAAGGATGACCATCTGGAATTTGTGCTTTATCTACCCGCACAGAACACAACAGACATGGATTTGGAAATCAACACTGGAGAGACCTTCCGCTTCACAGCCAGCGGCAGTTCATGGCAAGCAGGACACTCCTACAGTTATTCATTGAAGCCAGTACGCAACACCTTACAGGTTATGTCCACAAGCATCACCCCATGGACAGTTGAGTCGGAACAGGTTATCAACGGTTACGAATAAATCTCATAAAAAGGACTGGAGGGTGTATTAACGGCATCCTTCATCTTTTTGTTCTCAATCACTCATAAATCTTTATCAGCGAATGGAAGAAAGCAAAGAGTTACAGGGTTTTTACAAGATATTCAGGGCGGTGATTTACGTCTCCATCCTGATGGAGTTCTTTGCCTACGCACTGGAGCCGGAACAACTGGATTTCTTGGGAGGTGTGGTGACGGACATCCACACTCGTATCAAACGGTGGATGATTTACCATGACGACAACCTCGTGTATAGTAAGGTGGCTACGTTCCTGCTGATATGTATCACCTGTGTGGGAACGAGAAACAAGAAACATCTGGAGTTTGACGCTCGTAGGCAGGTGCTTTATCCACTGTTGTCGGGTGTGCTGCTGATTGTGTTGTCCGTATGGCTGTTTGGCTATTCGATAATGCCTCGTCTATATACCCTTAGATTAAACACTTGGCTCTATATGCTCACTTCCATCATCGGTGTGGTGCTGGTGCATATCGCCCTCGACAATATCTCCAAGTTCCTGAAAGAAGGGCTGCTGAAAGACCGTTTCAACTTCGAGAACGAGAGTTTCGAGCAATGCAAGGAGTTGCAGGAGAACAAGTACAGCGTGAACATACCCATGCGCTATTATTACAAGGGCAAGTTACGCAAGGGTTGGGTGAACATCGTCAATCCGTTCCGTGGCACGTGGGTGGTCGGCACACCCGGTTCGGGTAAGACCTTCTCCATCATCGAGCCTTTCATCCGTCAGCACAGCGGGAAAGGCTTTGCCATGGTGGTGTATGACTACAAGTTTGTGTGACGAGAAAGTCATGTTGATGGCTGTTTAACTGAGTTAAACTCTGATTAAACCTATTGTTTCGTCAATAGTAG
>CANQSM010000204.1 GCA_947626525.1 uncultured Phocaeicola sp.
GACGTATTGGCTGTTTCGGCGGCATCGTTGGCGGACTTCGCAGCCTCCATGGCGGCTTTCTTCTCTGCCGTGATGTCGGTAACAGCGGCATTGACACGGTCTGCGGCATCGTTGGCGGACTTCGTCGCCGCTTCTGCAGCCTTTTTGAGTGATGCGTGTTCCGCTACTCGGTCGTTCTCCGCTTTGACGCGAGCTGTCTCGGCTGCCTTACGTGCATTTTCGTTGGTCTGCCGCGTCTGCTCGTTCTCGGCACGGGTTGCCTCGGCTTTCTGCCGGTTCTGCTCGTTGGTTTGGCGGGTGGCTTCGTTCGCCTCTATCTGCTCGCGCGAAGTGTCCGCACGCTCGGCTGCTTGGTTGGCTTTCGATGCGGCATCGTTGGCGGACTTCGCTGCGTTGTTCGCATTGGTAGTCGCCTCATTCATTCCCTCGACAGTTTCCTGTATGTAATCCAAAGAAACGGCAACGCTCCGATTATCCTTATCTGTACCTATCGTTCGAAGCCCGTGAAAGTCGGTACACAACGGAAGCTCCGATATTTTTCTTTTTCGAGCCATTATTTGTCGGGTTTAAGGGTTATAAAATCTTTGTCTGTTTCTGTAACTATCCACAGGGCGTCCTCTGATGCGAGCAGCAATTCGTCGCTTATCCGGACGTCTCGAATGAATGTGAATGTCAATGTCATTTCGAGCCATATTTTATCGCTCGGGAAGAATTCATCCACCTTGCAGGACTTGTAATAGCACGGATAGCTCTCTGCCACATCGACAATATCAAGTGTCCGTTCCTCCGGTCGAATCATGTCATAGAGCAGTGCGTCGTAGTTGCGCCATAGCTGCGGAAGCGTCTCGGCTCGCATAAGCAGCTTAACCTTTACGTCCTTGCTTTTGTACGTCACTACTTTCGGGTCGTAAATCGCACCGGCATTCGAGGCTATATTCCGCAACAGATTTGTTTTCACCGTCGGGGCTTTCATCACCTCTGCAACTATGCCTTTCAAAACGATTGCCCCATAATCCGAGAAAGGTTTACCGTCGATGCAGAAATCATCATTAGGAGAGAGCCAGCTTTGCGGTGCGACATAATCTTCGTATTCGTACATCGGGAAGTCGTCGGCAAACTTTACGGACACCTTACCGAAGTCCTGAATGTTTGATATGTTCGGCATGGAAACAAGGCGCAACCGGTATTTACGACCTATTTCTCGGCAGTCGAACTCGTGATACGCTCCGTCAGACAATAGCTCCGACAAAAGAATATAACCGTCAAACAACGTTTTCACGGCAATCTTCAAGGAAATTTCGCGAGTGTTCAGCTGGGGGGAGGACAGGTCGGCTTCTATGCCGTCCTCCTCCTGCCAGTCATTCGACGTAACAGATTTCAACGGGGGCATGGCGACGAGCTCGTTCCAGCCGCCGTCAACGACATAGACTCCGTACTGTACGTACGCGTCGTTTCCGTCTATGTATAAATGCCCAGTCTTCATAATATCATCGCATTGTCCGTTGTGCTGCGTATCACCGTGCAGCCCTGTTCCGCATTTACAAATACAACTGCCCAATCTGATGCGTTGATGACGGCTTTCGCCCCGTGCATCAGTATGACATCGTGGCGGTCAAGCGAGGAACAGTTGATAGTCGCAGTGGTACGTCCTATTAGTATTACCTTGCTCGGATTGTCGATAGTCGCTGCACCAGCGTCGAGGTATATGCCATGACGCACTGGGTCAAGGTATGGTTTGAACAGTCGCATCGTCGCGAGATTCGGGAAGTGATAGTCCATGCAGAACTCTATTCCCTGTGTTGTGGAGAACAGGCGAATGATGCCCTGCACGTCCTCCGTGCCCTTGAACATTGAACACTTGCGGTACTTCTCCGCCAAATTGGGCAGGGAGCGGCTTTCGCACTCATGACGGGCTTTTTCCTTTGCTATTCGCCATTGTGCGTATAATTGCCTGATTACTGAATCCATTTCCATATATAGATTGTTTTACTTGATTTTTACGCCTTTTATCGTGATGTCGGCGAGGTCGCCGCGTATGTCGCGCACGTTTATCTCTACAACGTCCATTCGGTCTGCTATCCGTTGCGTGTTCTGCTCTATGCCTATCACGCATTCGAGTATTGCGGTAGAGTTGGCGACAAGCAACTTCGTATTCTCGTTGATAGTGTACGTGTGGCTCTGTATCGCTGTCGCTCGCCCGTTCAGTTCGTCCACGCTTTCCTGTGAGGCGGTGGCTATACCCCGTTCCGAAGCCTCACGGGCATCTGCTGTCGTAGTGAACATATTCTTCACGCTGTCGGGCAGGTTGTCCCATAACACGGAGAACTCGTTGCCTACTGCGTTAAGGTCGGCAGCAAAACCTCCCATTGAGTCGATTATAGCGTCCAGTCCTTGGAAATTACCGTCCTTGAACCATTTCTCCTTGTATTTGTCAAAGACATCGCCTATACGCTCTTCGAGGAGCTGCTTGACGAGCATACGTTTCATCACGTCGGAAACAATATCCTTGACCGTCTCACCCCAAGCCTTGGCGGCGTCCTCGCCGTCTTGGAATGCCTCGATGAAAGCATTTCCAAGTTCCTCGGCAATGTCGGCCGCGGAGCCTCCTATGATGTCCTCCACCATTTCATTGATGATAGTAACAGCCTGTTCCCCGAGTTCCTGTATCTTTTGTTTCCACTCCTCAATCTTTCCGTTGTCGGTCTTTTTCTTGCTCTCCTCATCCGCTATTTGGTCTTGTATTAGCAGTTGCTGCTCCGCAATGTTCTTCAGCTGGTCTTTCGCGCTTTCGTAGTCAGCACCTGCGAGAGCCTTGTCCGCTGTGTAGGCGATGTTGCCATAAGCCTTTGCAAGTTCATTAGAAGCCGCAGTGAGCATTCTTTCATCGCTCGTCAGATTTCGGAATGCAACCGAGAACGCACCCCAGAGGTCGCCAACATTCAAGTGTAGTCTGATGAACTCCGCCCGCACCTGAGAAGTAATCTCGCGCAGTTTCTGCATAGCGTTGAACGAGTTTTGCTGCAAGCGCACTGCGTCCGCATTGTCAAGCTCCCATTGCAGCTGGTCGATACGGTCTTGCAGGGCTTCAATCTCCTTTTGCTTATCCTCGTCGTTGTTGAACAGGTTGATAATCTGCATCGCTATCTGCATCGCAGCCGATATGATTGTGAGTATCACGGAGG
>CANQSM010000205.1 GCA_947626525.1 uncultured Phocaeicola sp.
CTGCGCAACCGCGCCCGTGCGCTGCAAGACCAGTTCATGGACGAGGAGGAGGCGCAGCAGAACAAGCCCGTGTATGGCTACAAAGGAAGCAGGCTATGATTATTCAGAACGGAACTATCGAGGTCAAAACCAAGTCGGGAGGCGGAATAGACCCTCAGACTGGCTACCCTGTAAAAGGCGACGGACAGTGGGGCGAGCCTATCCCCTGCCAGTGGCTGCCAAACAGGAACGACCGCCTCGGACGGGTCAACGGCGAACACTTCACTATCGCGTCCTACGTGGTGCTGATAGACGAGCAGCCGTTCGATGCGGAGCAGGTTAGGTTGCGCACCCTCGACGGGCAAGACCTCGGAGAGTTCTCGCTGATGTACGCAGAGCCGCTGGACGCTGTATGCCAAATTAGGCTGACAATGTGAAAACGCGAGAATTTGTGCGAGAGCGGCTTTAACGACCTTGGGCAATAAATTACTCAACCTCGATAAGAAGATGCGTTCTCGTTGAAATTTGGATAAAATAACTATCAGATATGCCGATAAAACAAACAACACCGCAGAGCAGGATTGAAGCCTACATAAATCAGCAACTCGAAAGGCAGCTCGCCATAATCGAGTACAACCTGAACTATGTCGGTGAAATGTGCGTGAACGCGGCTCGTGCCAGCAGCGGCTACACCGACCAAACGCACAACCTAAGAAGCTCGACAGGCTACGTCCTTGTCCGCGACGGAAAGGTGATACGGCAGTCAAAGTTCAGCCCGATATCGGGAGGAACGGAGGGAAGCAAGAGCGGAAAGGAGTTCGCGGCGGAAATCGCACGCAAGCACCCGAAAGGCTATGCGCTGATAGTTGTTGCCGGTATGAAGTACGCAGCCTACGTGTCTGCCAAGGGACGCGACGTTCTCGACAGTGCGGAACAGCTCGCAGAGCGTGTTTTACCTACGATGGTCAGGCAGTTGGGACTATGAACAGTAAGAAGTAAGTACTATGGCAAAGACCTCGAAACAAGTTCAGGGCGACATCTACCGCCTGCTCCGTAACAGCGTTCTGCACACGCAGTTGTCGGGCGAGGTGTACCGTGAGGGAATGCGCCCACGTGATAGCCGCAAGGAGGACGCAGTGGTTATATACACTACTGGATTGCCGGACGAGATAGAGACTGGCATAGTCACGTTGAACATATACGTTCCGGACATAGACCCTTGGAACAACGGAGTAATGGTGGAAGACACGGAGCGTATAGAACAGGTCGAGCGTCTTGCGCAGGAGTGGGTGGATAGCCTCACCTGCGACGTGTCCTGCTACAAGTTTCACCTGCGACAGACTATCTATACGGAGGAGGAAGCCGAAATCAAGCAGCATTTCGTGGTCGTGAAGCTCGGCTACGAGTACTACGCTGACGGAGACGACGACGCTCCTATCTTACAACCGCAGGACGCAATTACAGACCATTGAGTCTGCGAATGAAAAAAGCAAACAATAACAATTTAATACAGTAACAGTTATGGCAATTTTATCTTGGGGAAAGTGCGGATTGAAGCACACCGAATCAGTTGACGGAGAGCCCGGAGCACAGGCTGAATGGACAGACCTCGACACTCCGAAGAAAGACACGACGCAGCTCACAACTACCGCAGGTGAGGAAATCCTTGCGCAGGAGGAGGGCGGAGAAGTCGTTGACGCTCGCTACGGCAAGGCATCTTATGAACTGGCGTTCGACCTGTTCGTCAAGAAAGGTAAGACACGCCCGTTCGAGGACGTGGACGGAGTAATCGCGGGAGAACATGCGCTGCGCGTCATTCCCGAGGACACATCTTGCGAGGGCATTCAGATTGACCGCTGCATCCTCCGAGTAGAGGAGAGTTACACCACAGCCGACGGCAAGTTGCTGCACTATGTGGCAAAGTGTCTGAAGCCGAAGACCGGAAAGACGGTAAAGCCGTACACCGAAGGAAACTGACGCGAACACCGTTTGTTGCTTACCTACCTCTGACGGGAGTCCGCCTGACGTGTGGAATAGACACCCCTTTGCTGTTCGGCAGGAGAGAACAGCTTTTTGGCAATGTGTGGTGTAATGGGAGAAATGGCTATCCCATCCCCTTGCGGTTGCCCATGATGCGAGTTCGAGCCTCGCCATTGCCACTAACAAGTTCAGATTAGCAATGGAAACGGTTGAAAAGAAAGTATCAAAAGAAGTCTTGCAGCAGCCAGAAGAAATATCGGTAGGCGGCAAGACTTACACGTTTTATCCTCCAAGCGTCGCAACGCTCGTACTTGCGTCGGAGGCTATATCGCAGTTGCCGCAAGTGAAACTTGATACGGAACACCTCGCAGAGGATAGCCTGTACGCTGCGCGAGAGTGTCGTATTTTGGGCGATATTGTCGCTATCATGCTGTTGGGTGCACGACACCTTACCGAGACAAAGAAAGTTGTCAGAACGCAAGAAAAACGGCTCTTTTGTGGGCTTCTGCGCTACAAGCGTACACGGGAGGAGGAAGTTACCGTTGACCGTAAGGCGGAACTCGCCAAGACACTGCTCGAAGAACTCACGCCACGAGACCTGCATAACCTCACGGCACAACTCTTACAGAGAATGCAGCTGGCTGATTTTTTCGGGCTTACCACTTTCCTGATAGAGATAAACCTGACCCGACCGACAAGGGAAGTGGTGGAGAACTGAACGACAGCATATGGGCGGTCGTAGCCGGCACTGTCAAGGCGTTCAATCTGCCTATTGAATACGTGCTATACGACCTCTCCTACGTGAATATGATTATGTACGGAGCGGTACTGCCGCAGTACAAGTCGCACAACAAGGACGGGAAGCAGAACGGCAAGCAAGACGAAATAATCAAGGCTGACGACCCTGCCAACCGCGAACGGGTGCGGGAATTCTTACAAGCAATTGACTGATTATGCAGACAGACAACGGAAGATTGAATTTCAGTGCCGGAATAGATAACTCCCAGCTTCGGCAAGACGCGAACGAGAGTCGCGGAATACTCCGCGCAATAACGCAGTCTGCCAAGAAAGAGGGAGAAGATATAGACAACATATTCAAGAACATCGGCAAGACCATTGTCGGGGTGTTCACGGTACAGCAGGCGGCGAACTTTGCTCGGCAGATCGTGAATGTCAGGGGCGAGATAGAGAGCCTGCAAAAGTCATTCGAGATACTC
>CANQSM010000206.1 GCA_947626525.1 uncultured Phocaeicola sp.
AATATTAGTCATGCCCGCCCTTTCCTTTCCCGCACGGTGGAAACGGGCAGCTGTCGCAGTCTGGGCTTTCGCATTTTGGCTTTTCCACGCTTTCAAGCCCTGCCTTAAATCCCGCTATTGCATATTCCCCCATTTTCGCTACTTCTTTTGCGTAGCTGTAATTTGCCCGCCGTTCCAGCGCTCGCCTTATCGCTATGTATGGCAGTATCCATACTGGCGTTGTTATGAAAATCACTATCTTTTCCAGTATCCCCAGTATGATTAGCGCATTTTCGCCCACTCCCTCTATAAACTGCTCTACCGCCTCTACAATCTCGTCCATAAATTTTATCATTTTCCAAACGCCCCGCTTTCATATGCCGTAATGACTGCTGCCCGCAGGCTGTCTGCCGCATCAGTCCTGCGCTGTATCCTGTCTGGGCTTGTCTGCCTTATATGCTCTAAATGGTCGCTCTCTAATATCTCCGCTATCTTTTCTGCCGCCTTTTGGCTGTATGTAATGGCTCTAAGCTCGTCAGCGCCGCCCAGTGCGTTTATCTCATACACTGCATAATGACTGCTGCCGTATTCCCTCACTTGCCAGCTGAATACACGCCCCTTAATCTCTATCGGCTGCACATTGTCCGCAATATTCCTGCTTGCCGTCCCTGCCGCATCAAAAGCCCCGCCCAGCCCCCGCATAAAAGACGCTAAAGCATTTGTAAATACCTCTGCCGCTCTGTTGGCTACTTCCACAATGCTTACAGTGTCTATATGCTTGATTGCCTTTTTCGCAAGCCTGCGCTGCTTGCGCTTATCCAGTTCTAAAGGCGGGTTTACTCCATGCAGCTTTTTATATCTCTTTTTCCATTGTCTGTAATTCATTCTGTTCTACCTCTCTTTCCCTTGCTATACCTTTTACCCAGATAACCGCCCCTTGCGGGTGCTTATACGGTATCGGTTTTTGATACTGCACATAGTTTTCAAGTACCCATGCGTAAGGAACACTGTAAGGCAGGCTTTCCCAGCCCGCCCCTATACAGTGCTTTCCTCTGTTTTCCTCGTACCTCTCTTTTGTAAGCTCTATGCAGTCTACAATATCCACTTGCCCCATAATGTGACTGCTGCCGCTTTGGATTAAATATATTGTGCCTCTCTTATTTGTCCTGCTGCCTCGTATTTCCCAGCTTTTCAAACCGCTTAAAATCAGCCTTAACCACTTTTCTTTGATTATCAGCCCGTCCATGCCTACTGCCCGCCTTTCTGGTAGTCCTCAATGCTCATTTGCCCCGCTATCTGCTCTGCCCCCCCCCCGCTGCGTCCTGCGGCTCTGTCTGGCAGCGTATCATAATGTCATGCAGTAAATGTAAATCGTCCTCACTTACCTTGTCTGCCTGCTGCATAATCTCCCTTGCGGTAAATACTACCCACTCCGTGTTATTCCAGTCCTTTTGCGGCGTGTCCGTTTCGGACACTTTCAGCACGGCATCTGCGGCGGCTTTTGTGGCGGCACTTACGCTCTCTTTTACCCATTCCCGCAGCACCTTTGCGTGCTGGGCGGCTAATTCTGCCTCTTTTGCCTTTGCCTCTGCATCTTCCCGCTTGCGCTCTGCCTTTTCTATCTCCTTGTCGCTCTCTTCCTGCTGCTTTTCATAATCCCGCTGCGCCTGCTCTGCGTCCTCGGCGGCTTTTGCGGCTGTTTTCTCTGCCACCTTTGCCGCTATCTCCTTTGCCCTTATGTCCTCGCCTGCTGCCACTTTGTCAGCAATGGCTTTCTGTTCTTCTGGCGGCAGCTTTGCAGCCTCATACGCGGCGGTAATACCCATATTGCCGCTCTTAAGCTGCTCTTTTACCTCTGGCGTGGCGTTATTGTTTATGCTCTCCATTCTGGCTACGTTGGTGCTGCTCTCATTCAGCATAGCGGCTATTAAATCACGCATTTTGCCTTGTATCTCCAGCCCGTCCTCGTTCCTTGCTCTGATAAGCGCCGCCTTTGTGCGCTCCACAAGCCGCGTTTTCTCATATGCCGTTAATGGCTGTGTATAACCATTGCCTGCCAGTAATGAAAGCTCATACATAGCCCCGCTCATGTCTCGGTATCTGTATAATACTTTTTCGTACTCCTTATGCCCCCGCTCCAAATTCAGAATATTTGCGGCGTTGCGTCTGTGTCCGTCGATTATGAAATACTCGCCTTTTATCCTTGCTAAAATCGTAGGCTGTTCCTGCCCTACATGCAAAAAACTGTCTGCCAGCTCCTCCACGCCCTCTAATCTCGTGTGCGTATTCTCTGGCGCTGGCTTTACATCATAAGGGCTTAAATAAATCTCTTTATAGCCCTCTGTCGCTGCAGGCGCTCCCGCCGCCTTTGTCTTTGCGTTCAAAATGTCATTGATGCCAAACTTTGCCATATTCCTTGCCTCTCTTTCTTTTAGCTGTTATCTCTTGCGTTTAGTGCCGCAAACCTGTCTCTTAACTTGTCCCAGTTTTCTTGTTTCCCAATCCTATAATACTCTATCTTTGGTTTCCCGCTCTCATATCTCCTGCTTATGCATACGCCCAGCCCCAGACTCTCCCTTATCCAGAATATGCGTAAGTCAGTGTGCGCCTTAGTTACGCTGTTTCTAATAGCCTGCCTGCTCTCTATGCCCTCTATACAGTATGTAAAAAAGTCTTGCCAGCTTTCCTCTGTCATTTCCTGCATATTCTCTGGGAAAGAATTATATTTTAAATAGCCCATAGCTTTTACCGCTCCCTTCCCGTGTACTCCGTCACAAATTTCTTATATCCCTGCGCAGCTCCGCAGCACGGGCTATACTCATAAATAGGCTTTCGCAGGAAAGAATTTTCCGCTACTTTCTTGGAATATCTTACAATCCCCAGAATGTTATATTTGCCCTGCTCTTCCAGCCACTCCACGGCTGCGCTCTCCCCGTCCGTATTCTGGTATGAAGTAACCAGAACGCCAGCCAGTCTGATTGCTGGGTTAAAAGCCCTTATATCCTCTATCTGCTCTGCCACAATGTCCAGCCCCTCTAAGGCGTAATTATCCAGTTTTACGGGTACTATAACCTCGTCCGTGATTGCCAGCGCATTTAAAACGTTAAGCCCTATGTCTGGCGGATTATCTATGATGCAGTAGTTGTAATATTCGCTTGCC
>CANQSM010000207.1 GCA_947626525.1 uncultured Phocaeicola sp.
GAGAACCAGACGATGAGGAGCGCAATGAAGGTCATGATGGCATTGGCTACTTTACTTCCTACCTTTTTCATCACCCACCTGTAGCTTCGTGAGATGGCCGTATTGCGTGCAAGCGGCAGGAACATAATCGGCATGAACATATAGTCCCTGAACCAGCTCCCCAGTGATATATGCCAGCGTCTCCAGTATTCGGTGATACTGCGCGAGATGTAGGGGTAATTAAAGTTCTCCAGGAATTTGAATCCGAAGATGGAGCCAAGACCGATGGCCATGTCAGAGTAACCGCTGAAGTCGTAGTAGATCTGGAAGGTGTAGCAGATTGCTCCCAGCCAAGTGGTCATGCAGTCCAGTTGGTCGATCGGTTGGGTAAACACCTTGTCGGCGACAGCTCCCAGCGTGTTGGCGAGGAGGACTTTCTTGGCGAGCCCCACGATGAAGCGTTTCACGCCGTAGGCTACTTTCTCGAAGTCCACTGTGCGGTTCTCTATTTGGTCGGCTACGTCGTGGTACTTGACGATAGGTCCCGCCACCAACTGGGGGAAGAGGGTGATGTAGAGCGCGAGTTTGTAAATATTTTTCTGCGGCTCGACTTCCTCGCGATAGACGTCCACAACGTAGCTGATGGCTTGGAAGGTGTAGAAGGAGATACCGATGGGCATGATGACCTTGATGAAGTCGATGTGCCCGTCGAAAAGCGCGTTAATGTTCTCGGCAAAGAAGTTGAAATACTTGAAGTAGAACAGGAAGCTCAAGTCACCCAGGATGGTGAGGAGAAGAGCCAATTTGGCAGCTGAACATGAGCAGTTCAATTTTGTGCACTCGCCCAAGAGCAAGGTGAAGCCAAAGGATTTTTTCTTGCTATTGAGTTTCGCCACCCAGAGAGCGCCCACGTAGTTGACAATGATGGTGAGCAACATCACCGCCACGTACCGGGGTTCGCCCCAGGCGTAGAAGAAGATGCTTGCCAGCAGCAAGACATAATCTTTCAGCTCTTTCCGAACCAAAAGGTACAGGGCGCACACGATCGGCAGGAATAAAAACAGGAATACGGCCGATGAGAATAACATAATGGTCTTATTTATTTGGTTGAACAAAGGTTGCGAAGCTGGGGAAGGTTTTCAGAACTTATAGAGAGAATCAGGATATCTGGCTTAAAGTCGGAAATATCCCTTTTATATAATTTCAAAATTTTAAGTTCATCTTCCCTTTTCACCTTCCCCAAATTTACCCTAATATATTTAAGTTGAGCAGCGGAGTAAGGAAGAAAATGGTTGAGATTGTCATTTTGCGAGGTTCCCACCAGCATGACCCTGTGTCTTCCCTCGGAATATGAAAACTCCTTGGTAAACATCCCAAATTTAAGCGTCATCCTCGCGCGATTATTATGGTCATAGTAGCTATAAAGGGCTCGATTCGGAGGGACATCTCCATAATTGAAAAATTGGTAAAACTGACGCCAAGTACTGGCGAACTCTAAACTTTCATCATACTTATCTCGAATTAGCCAATTTTGAGACTTCTGGAAGTCATCGAGGGAAACGACAGGCATATTCGGAAAATCTTTGGTTATCTCCTCCATCAGTTCACGATACCCGACATACGCTCCCCAATCTGTCCAATGATGTGTCCATTTGAAAAATACAAAATCTTGCTTAGCTGCGTCTCGAAGCACTTCATACGGATAAATATAAGGAATGAGATGCTTTCTCGCTTCATTTCTGATGAATTCTTGCGTCTGAGATACCTTGGCTAACTTTTTTTCATCAAACCCGTAGTTCGCTTTGATGAGTCTCTTGTAAACAATCTCTTTTTTCGGCACTTCCAAAACATAAAGTTTAATTTGGTTCTGTTGACAAAACTCGTTCAATTGAACCAAGTTTTGTACAATCGATTGAACGAAAGATGGACGACTATCCAAATCATACACGAGAGGAAGATGAAACTCCCACCCACTTTCCTTGAAATAAATGGCATTTTTCGTGCGGATAATGTGGGATAGTTTGTTCCGGAGAGTGTCGTGTAACTTCATCAAAGGGACACGTCCACAGAAACGATCATTGAACCATTGTTCATATTTTCTTCCATAGTCAGACTTTTCTTTAAAGATATCTTCCAACTCCGGCTTCACGGCAAGCGTTCTGCTTTCTCGTACAGATTTCACCGCATCTGAAATGCCGATCGTAGGGATGAACAATATAGTGAAAAATATTGCTAAAAGGAGAGCATCACCTCCTCTTATACCCCCCCCCCGTATATAACTAAGTAATCGGTAAATCAGGAAGAACACCAGTAAATTTCCAGTAATGATATACCAAACTTTTCCAGAATTTAGCAATGTAAAATCACGAATACCGAAATGATGCTTCCGGAACTCCGCTTCGATGTAGAAGGTATCACCTTTTTTGACTGATAGTTGTTTCGCAAAATTCTCTTTGAAAGAAAAAGCCCCGTCTTTTTGTAAAATGGTTTTGCTGTTTATTTTGACATTCCTCCAATCCGTTAATACAGAATAGGGGAAACCGTACTCATCATACGTTTTTGGTCCTCTGAAAAGTATGGTGATTTTCCCATCACGTTGAATATTAAGCTTAAGGGATGTCCTCTGCCATTCTTTTATAGCTCGCAAACTGAGATTGGTTTGGTAACCGTTATTCCCAGCTCCATATCTCAAAGATTCATAGAGAGGCTCTGGTGTTACTTTGTACCGGAAGGGGGCGTCCTTAGTGAGTTCCCCAGAATATATCAAATCAAGACATGCTTCTTCGTTGAAAAAAGTTCTCACAAAACCCACATAATCGCATTCTGTCCATAGCGGTATACACAGAATATTGATTAGAAGAGTCAGTAGTACAGTGATCCAAATTCTCATATCATTTATAAATCAATCGGTAACAATAGAGTAAAACCCAATCTAAATCCTTCATGGAGCTGCATAAGAATCATATAGAGAGCACAAAAGGTAAGGCCAAATCATTCATCAGCAAGATTCTATCGAGTTAGATTCCCTCCTGGCTCGGTCGGAGCCTTTCCAGATTCTGTCAGCCTG
>CANQSM010000208.1 GCA_947626525.1 uncultured Phocaeicola sp.
GGTTCTTTGTAAAGTTACAAAATATCTATCATATTGGCAAATAATTAGTTGACTAAATTCTGAATATCCCTAAGTAACCTTGATCCTTCGTTCATTATTGAAGACAACTATTTGAACGGTTCTAATCCGAATGCATTCAATGATATAACCATTCGTGGTAATGCTTCGTTTGCTGGCATGCAGGGAGAGTACACCGGTAACCCGAACCAGCCGCTTTTCATTGTTGACGGTTTTGAATCCAGCCAAGAGGCGGTGTTTGACCTCGATATGAACCGTGTGCAGTCGGTGACTATCTTGAAAGATGCAGCGGCGAAAGCCATTTATGGTTCCAAAGCCTCCAATGGCGTGGTGGTAGTGGAGACCGTGGAGCCGGAAAAAGGACGTTTACGCATTACTTATACAGGCGACTTAAATATCGAAGCGCCTGATTTGTCCTCATACGACGTATGTAATGCGGAAGAAAAGTTGCAAGTGGAGCTGAATGCAGGACGGTATACGGGAAATTCTCCGTTGTATCAGCAGGAGCTGACAGAACAGTACAATGCAATAAAGAAGAATATTGCAGAAGGGGTGGATACCTATTGGCTGGCGAAACCACTTCGTACAGGTGTCGGACAAAAGCATACGTTGTATATGGAAGGTGGAGATGACCGCATGCGGTATAGTGCTAACGTATCTTATAATGGCATTGCCGGTGTAATGAAAGGTTCTGACCGAAGAACCATCTCAGGAAATATAAAGCTGTCTTATCGTTATAAAGACTTCTTATTCCGCAATTCCTTGTCCATTACTTCCAACAAAGCGGATAATTCTCCATATGGTTCTTTTTCCGATTACGCAAATGCGAATCCTTATTTTTCTCCTTATGACGATAACGGCAATCTGAAAAAAGTACTGGGAACGTATACGCATCCGGATATCAACCAGACGCTTGCTCGTTCCGTGACTTATTATAACCCATTGTATAATGCGTATATTGGGACAAAGAATTTCACCAAATATACAGAATATACAGAAAATTTTTATATCGAATGGCGTCCGTTGGATGTATTACGTTTTACGGGACGTATGGGGTATACTTATCAATCGAATCGTGACGAAGACTTTGCGCCGGGTGATCATACTATGTATGTAGACTGGACCGGCGATACATTCTTTAAGAGAGGACATTATTCTATATCTGACGGAGAAACAGAGAACTTCTCAGCGGACTTGACCGCCAATTATTCCAGACAGTTCGGTAAACACATGTTATTGGGAAATGTGGCATGGAGCTTGAACTCTACTTCTTCGGATTCACACGGTATGATGGCTTGGGGGTTCATGAACAATCATGTGGACCATATTACTTTTGCCAAGCAATACGCTGAGAACGGTCGCCCTTATGGAGGGGAAAATACTACTCATAGCATAGGTATTACCGGTGCAGTGAATTACTCTTTTGACGAACGGTATTTGGCGGATTTGAGTATTCGTTATAACGGTTCTTCTGCTTTTGGATCTGATAATCGGTGGGGAACCTTTTGGTCTGTCGGCATCGGTTGGAATTTACACAACGAACACTTTATGCAAAACCAAGATTGGTTGAATCTATTCAAGTTGCGTGCTTCGTATGGATTGACAGGTAATCAGAATTTTAATCCTTATCAGGCAAAGGCTACCTATAAATTTTATGAAGATGTGATATATGACAATATCACCGGTGCTTATCTGATGGCGTTGGCGAATGATAAGTTGAAATGGCAGCAGACAGCGGATTTGAATGTAGGTTTTGACCTTCAACTGTTCAAGCAACTCAATGTGCGTCTGGATGTGTATAAGCAAAAGACTAAAGACGCTTTGCTGGCACTGACTTTGCCAACTTCTACCGGTTTCAACTCTTATATGGAAAATTTGGGAAATGTGGAGAATACTGGTTTCGATGCGACATTGAGTTGGCGTTTTTATCAGAAAGGGAGTAATTTTATTTCATTAAATGCTTCTATTGGTCATAATAAAAATAAGGTAGTGAAGATTAGCGATGCATTGAAAGCCTATAATGATAAGGTAGAATCGGATGCGATGGGAGCGGACTCGGATAAGAAAACGAACTTGCCTGTTATCCGTTATGCGGAAGGGCAGTCTATGACGGCTATATGGGCTGTGCAATCATTGGGTATTGACCCGGCTACCGGCGAGGAGTTGTTCTTGAAAAAAGATGGAGTGACTACTACTTATGACTATGATACGGACGATAAAATCATAGCCGGTGACAGTAATCCGAAATATCGTGGAAACTTTGGCTTGAGCGGTGAATACAAAGGCTTCGGAATGAATTGTTCGTTCAGTTATCGATTTGGAGGTGATTATTATAACCAGACATTGGTCAATCGGGTTGAGAATGTAGATATCGCCCATAATGTGGACCGTCGGGTGTTGCATGATACGTGGCAACAACCGGGAGATGTGGCGACATTCCGTAAGATAACTTGGCGTCCGTCTACAACTTATCCGACAACTCGCTTTGTAGAGCGTAACAATGAATTGCAGTTTGCTTCGTTTTCATGTTACTATGATTTCAAGTATATGGGGTGGTTGAGAAAATGTAAATTAGAACGATTGAAGCTTTCATTCTATATGAATGACTTGTTCCGGGTTTCTACAGTGAAGACGGAACGTGGTTTGGATTATCCCTATGCTCGGAATTTTTCGTTTTCTTTATCAGCAACATTTTAATAATTGACAGATATGAAATACAGACATTATATACGTAAGAGAATAGTACTTGTCGGCGTATGCTTGATGTTGATGGCATGTAATGATTGGTTAGATGTGCAGCCGAAATCACAGGTAGAAGACAACGAAATGTTCAAGAGCGAAACAGGCTTTAAGGAAGCATTGGCGGGAGTATACTCTTCGATGTTATCAAACAGTACTTATGCGCGTGAGTTGACGTATGGAGCCATAGGAGTCATGGGGCAAGAATGGACTACTTAGGGATATTCAGTTAAAGGCTGCAGATGACGGCTGCAGAATCTTGCGAGACTCCTATAAATGCCAGAAAAC
>CANQSM010000209.1 GCA_947626525.1 uncultured Phocaeicola sp.
GAGGCCATCAAAGGATATTGTGTTGAGGACAACAAACAACTAACATTGTTCTAATATTATCCCGAACTGACGTATATTTCTCATTCTTGTTTATTGTACGTGGTTTCTGATTTTTCTGGGACAAAGTTAAGCTGCGCATTTGTGATTATCAGTATTTGGTTCTCGTTATTATGCCTTTTTTAAGATTGATTATGAAACAAGTATGATTCATACTCTTAAATCATACTATAACTTGACTTTAAAGTGGTAAAACGAAAAGGGACAGCCTCATTGGGCAATCCCTCGTTGACAATGTTTGCAATGTGATAATGGGCTATTTCAACTTGACGCAATTGACTGTTGCCCGTATCTGTTCATCCGACATCTTTGCGTATATTTCCGTCGTGGAAAAGTTTTTATGTCCCATCAGGCGCTGGATGACCATAAGGTTTGTTCCCGCTTCCACCTGAAGGCATCCGAAGGTATGCCTTGCACAATGGAAACTGATGTGCTTGGTGATACCTGCCGCCTTTATCCACTTTTTAAGCGGGCCTTGTGTCAGTTTGTCGCGGAAATCCGGAAATACAAGCCCCCGTTTATCGGGATTGTAGTCTATAAGTTCCAGGACTTCCTCGCTGATGGGATTATGAATGATGTCTTTTGTCTTCTGCATCCTGACTGTCACATACATGACTCCGCTATTGCCATAGGACTGTATGTCTTCCCATTTCAGTGCCTTGATATCGCTTTTCCTCAGCCCCGTCAGGCAGGAAAACAGGAATGCGGTCTTCAGGACAGACGATTCACACGGCGTTGCAGCCAGCTTTACCAGCTCTTGCTGTGACAAGTGCTGCTTTTCAGTGGGTATGGTGTCTATACGGTCTAGGAATCCGTTGGGATTCTCCCTTATCTTGCGGTCTCTGTAGGCTGTGTGCATCACTGCACGGAAGGTTGACCAATAGCCTGCAATTGTGTTGGTGTGCAACTTGAGGTTCTTGTGCAGCCCTTGCGGTGCATTGTAGAGATATTCCATGAACTTGTTGCACAAGTCTACATTTATCTCTCCGAAAGAGCACTTGCCCTGTACGAAGGTGTGGAAGTGCTTATAGACATGTTCCCACTTGGTATTCTTCTTTCGGGCCAGTTTTTCGAAATAGGCAAGGAAGTCACCTTTCATCTTCTCCTTGTCGAAGAATTCATACTTCTCGTTGACGATGCTTTCATAACGTCTGCAACGCAAGGCTTCTGCTTTCTCGCACATGCGTTCGTTATAGTCACGCTCCCGCTGGTTCTTAGGCTTGGCATAGATGTATATGCCGAGTGACTCATGTCGCATGGTCTTCATCGTGCTTTCATCACGGTAGCCTGGATAATAGTCAAGATATAATGACAGTTGTTCTCCGTTCTTGATTTTACGTGTACGCAGGGACACAGTCTTGCAATTCGTACTCATAATTGTTTCAATTTATTTGTGAATAGTGGCGCAAAGGTCTCAAATGGTATGAAGCGGATGGTTTTCATTTGCATCATTCGCAAATCATTTCCGTTTCATCTATTAAATGAGGCCTTTTGCCCTGCGTTCAGCGATTGCCCGTTCTATATCGGATTTCAGTAGAAGGCTACTGACTCCTATCCGTTTTTTGGTGATATGATACCGTTTGATGATGGCCGTAAGGTTGGCGCTGGTCACGTTCATCAACCGACATGCTTGCGCTGTCGTATAAAAGCGGTCATCGTTCCGCAAGTCTGGTTTGAACCATTCGTCAAGATGTTGCTTGGAGTAATAGGTGATGCCGTATTCTCTCTTGGTTGGAATCTTATGGCGATAGGAACAGGAGCGAAGCGAAGGGGCGCTCATGCCGTATCTTTCAGATGCCTCTGATGTAGTGACCCATTCTTCAACGTTCTCAACATCTACTGCTGTACCGAAAAACTCATCCGTATGGTGTTTGCTATAAAAGGTTCTGCCGGAAATCCTACAAGTGGGGATGCCGTTGCGTTTGGCACTGGTATATAGCCATGACTGTTTGACCTTGTATATCCTCATCACATCCTCACCGCTGTAGTATTCCATCGGTTCGTTTGATGTTTCTTTTCCCTTTTGTTGGGATTTACAGACGATTATCTGACTGGCTTTGGGACGTTGGCAAGGGATTACCCGTCTGTATGGATTTTCTTCCAGCATGTCTTCTATGTCCTTCCTACGGATAATGGCCATTCGGTCACTGATGCGTGAGGCATGGAGCTTTCCTTGTGCCACCAGCTTGTAGATATATTGCCAGCTGCATCCCATCAACGTGGATGCTTGTGAGAAAGTGAAATAGTCTTGCTGTCGCAAATTAGCTATTGGTGCAAGTTCATTGAGGAGGCTGTTCCTTTTCTTCTTTATCTTGCTTGGCGGCTTCGGCACATTCAATACAGCAGTACTTTTTCACCGCGCTCTGTGTGCTGAACTCCTTGCCGCAATAAAGGCATTTCTTGGTTCTTTTCATGTGATTCTCTTTTTTGCGTTGAACAATCTGTCGTATTCCACGCAAGAGAATGTACGGAAGTAAATGCTTGTCAACTGTTGTCGCCTCTGTGCACGATATGGCGGGACTTGCATATATGCCCCAAATTTGTCTTCTCATGTAAACCGTTGTCAACCGGTGTAAACGGAGTACACGATATGACAAAAAATAAGCCCCGTAATTTCTCTGCGGTAGAAATACGTGGCAAAATTATCATCAAAAATGCATATCACCAAATAGCGACTGCGAAGTGTTAAAATTTGAGCAGCGTTGATTATCAGGAGTTTAGTGTGAGTTGTTCGTTTTTATTTGTGGTTGTTTGTAAGTGTCTAATTACAAAAGAAGAAAAGAAAAAAGCAAAGTATACCAAGACATTAGGTAAAGATGCACTATCTAATATTGATGCTAAATGGAAATTATGTCATATTGAACCTGTTGGTTAAGTACATGACAAAAATTTGAATACATCGAATATAGGTGTGTATGTCGGTCGGAAAAGTACATTTGAGATTTCCTCAAGACCATACTTGACCAATGACTTAGCCCTTCGTCC
>CANQSM010000210.1 GCA_947626525.1 uncultured Phocaeicola sp.
CGAGATTGTCGTGGATGCAGAGAAGGTGAAACGCGAGGAAAAAGCCTACAAGAAGATACCCGTCATTACCGACTTCATGGACGAGGACGGTAACGACCGCATGAAGGAAACGGTACAGGCGAATTACAGGCGCATCAAGGAGGAAGTCAAGCAGATTGTCGCCGACGAACTGGAGCGTATTGCGGGTGACGAGAACCTGAAGCATCTGTTGCAGCAGAAATAGCCGAACAGAGCTTTCTATTCAAATAAATAAAAAATCCGTAACTCGGTAAATGGGTTACGGATTTTTTATTTCATTGTGCCTGCTTTTCTTTTTCCGATTTGAGTTGTTTGTTTATGGTGGAAATGACAAGTGTCAGCAGGTAGTTTTTCAGCTCTGTGTCATCTTTCAGCAGTATGCTGTATTCTTCGGCGAACATTCTCAAAAGTCTGGTTCTGAGTTTTGACATTTCCTCACCGAAAGGTATCTGCCGTTTTTCATTCCAATGCTCCATTGTTAGAGAGGCTGCCAACCATTTGAACTCCGCTTTCATTTCCTTGCCGAGTTTCTTGAATCTGGTTTGCTCAGTAATGGGAGGGTCACTATATGGCATCATAGCAATCGGGTCATAAACGGATATGCAGCCGATGCCGTAATCCATGACTACAGGCAAATCCGTATTCTTATGTTTCTTCTTTTTTGCCATGCCTATTGCTGTTTCAACAATTCCAAGCCTTTTTCCGTAAGGCGGTATTTCTGTTTCGGATGGCTCGGTTGTTCCGGATACAATGGAATAATATACCCTTCATTCAATGCCGGATGCAGGTAGTTTGTTCTGAATGTCGGACGATGGTTCAACTCCAATGCCTCCATTATTTCTTTTACGGACAACTCACGTTCATTCAATACTTTCACCAATGCAAATACTTGGTCGGTGCTTGGTCGGTGCTTGGTCGGTGCTTGGTCGGTACTTGGTCGGTTCGACACCTCACATCTGAATATCAGCGTTACACTGTCTGCCCATATCTTGTATTCCGGTTCAGGTAATCCGGCTTTGCGGCATTCGGACATCATCAGTCCGATGCCGCGTCCCCAGCTTTCCAAAACCTTTCGTTTGTACAGGACATTTGCCAATAATGGATTTTGTGGTTTCGATTCATGCTCTGACTTCATTTTCTCTGCATCCCAGTTGGGTGGAAATGTTCCGGAGTTTTCAATTTCTACACGGTCATCATAAATGGCAATGCCCACTGAACCACCGGCTTCTTTGTACGACCTGTGTGTAAGACTGTTCACGACCCCTTCTCTTATTGCCTTATACGGAATGGTCAAATGTTCCTCCCGTTCCAAAGTGTCTGTTGTACCGGATAAGGAAAGGTGCTTGAATATAAATGCCATCGCTACGTTGAGCAATTGGAAAAAATTGCCATGAATGCGCTGGCTGTCCATGAAAACAGTCTTGTCCGTGCCTTTGAAGCGCGCTAACCGAAGCAGGCATTGGGGATATTCCATACGCTCGTGTTTTCCAAACAGCACGGCTGCCGCATTGTTCAACACCCCGTTTTTCTGTAATCCGAACTTTTCCAATATGACAGGGACATCAGTACCTGTATCCTCCGGCAGACGACCGCATTCTATACCTAACCTTACGGTCTTCAACACCTCATTGACATCCAAGTCCTGCAAAGTCAGGTCTCTGTTTTCTAAAAGTTCCCAGCGGTATTGGTTGCCGTCACGTTGCAACAGCAAGTCATTATATGTAGCCTGCGGCATCGTTGTGGTTGCACTTTCCACCCGCATATATGGTCTTCCTTTATAAGAGAACGGACGGTTGTTCTTTGAATTTTCAACGCGAAAAGCAATTACCTTCTTCTCACTGTTTGGTATCGGAGCATAGGATATTTGTACCGCAGCCACCGGTTCCAGACGATTGATGGCATCGGCTATGTCCCGCTTTGTTTTGTCGCTCACTTCCTGACCGATGATTTTTCCCTTGTCATTCACGCCGAACAATACCGTTCCGCCTTCTCCGTTCAGAAAGGCGCAAAGCGTTTCCATGCCACGCTCCAACTGACCGGTGGTTTCCTTGAACTCCACCCGTCCGCTTTCCTTCTCGGCTGTAAGTACCTCTACTATATTTAGATTGTCAATGCCCATATTCATATCAATAACAATATGCAAAGGTAACGTTTTTGCCTGACATTCGGGGCTATAACTCCGATAAAGTGTTGGTATTATACAAATCAAAGGATAGCATATCACCATCCCTTGATTCATATATGACACGGTTTATCTTCTCATACGCTCCATCTCTTCATCACGGAGCATCTTCTCGTTCAGTTTTTCCTGCATTTTGGCAAGGAAGTAGGTGCGGCTCTCGTTCTTCCGGCGTTTGATGTCGATGTAGAAACGGTAGCAGTCTTTTGATTCCACGCCGAATATCTTGTACAGAAGTGGGGCAAGCTGTTTGAGCGGCATATTGCCGTTGTTGATACATCCCATCTCGTTGATGCCGTATATCAGCTCCACGAGGTCGATGGCGTTGCCCGTCCATTGCAATGGGGAGGCGGTATTTTCGTTTGTATTGTCGGTGGATGTTTGGATAGGGATTAGTGGCGGCACTTGGGGAGCGGCAAGGAACTTCTGCATCTTCCTTACGAAAGAGATAGCCTTGCTGACATAGTTAGCTATTTCCTTCTTTTCTTCGGGAAGGTTACGCACGGGATGATGCTGTAATTCGATTTCGATGTAAGCCAACGCGATGATGGTCCGGTTCGTGTCCGGGCTGCCGATACATAGTTCAATCACTTGGGTGGCGAAAGCCGTGTATGCTTTTTCCATATTGCAGTCCCCGGCTTCGTTTATCCGGCGGAAGAACTCGGTTTCCGCCAATAAAAAATAATTCATGTCCTGTCAATTTTGAAATTTTACACTCTGTTTTCGGTATGCTCACATGAATAATATTGGCAAAAATCGCGACCAAAAAGCAAAAAATCCGGCACGGTCTTTACAACGTACTGGATTTCA
>CANQSM010000211.1 GCA_947626525.1 uncultured Phocaeicola sp.
GTTGCCTGTGGGGTGGCGACACGAGGAAGTTTCATACGCAGTGGGGCGTGGGCATCAAGTTCATCATTAACTGACGCACCGCATGGAACGGACGGAAATCGACGCCATGCGGCAGATACCCCTTGTGGACTTCCTCGCACGGCTGGGACATGAGCCTGTCCGAAGAAGCGGCAACGAGCTGTGGTATATTGCCCCGTACAGGGGCGAGCGCACGCCATCTTTCCGTGTGAACGTGACGAAACAGCTCTGGTACGACTTCGGACTGGGCAAAGGTGGCGACATCTTCACGCTTGCCGGGGAGTTTATCGGAAGCAACGACTTCATGGAACAAGTGAAGTTCATAGCGGAAACCGCCAATATGCCTATGCCTGTTCCCGAAGTGAGTAAACCGACTTTCCTGCCTAAACCGTCAGAACCTGCCTTTGAAGGAGTGGAAGCCGTCCCTCTGCTTCGTTCTCCACTGACGGACTATCTGGCGGAACGGGGCATTTCTTACGACATAGCATCCCGGTATTGCTGCCGACTGAATTATGGAGTGCGTGGCAAGCGGTATTTCGCCGTCGGTTTCCCGAACGTGACGGGTGGATATGAGATCCGCAGCCGCTTCTTCAAAGGATGCGTGCCTCCGAAGGATGTGTCGCTGGTCAAGGCGGAAGGCTCTCCGGCTGACGTGTGCAGCGTTTTTGAAGGCTTCATGGACTTTCTTTCTGCTGCCACGCTCGGATTGGAAAAGGGTGACTGCCTCGTATTGAACTCTGTTGCCAACGTGGAAAAGGCAATGAGGTATCTGGACGGCTACGGGTGCATAGACTGTTATCTCGACCATGACGCAGCCGGACGGCGCACGTTGAAAACGCTGAAAGGACATTATGGAGAACGTGTCTATGACTGTTCCGCCCTCTATGACGGTTGCAAGGACTTGAACGAGTATCTGCAACTGACAACGAAAAAAAGAAATGAACAATAACTTAAAAATCAAAAGACAATGAACATACTGAACAACAAGAACAAGAGAACATCAATCTTCAAGGCGTTGGCACTCTGCCTTTTCGCCGCCGTGTCGCTCACGCTTGTTTCGTGTGACGATGACATGGACATCCAGCAATCCTATCCTTTCACGGTGGAAACCATGCCCGTGCCGAACAAGGTGACGAAGGGGCAGACGGTTGAAATTCGCTGTGAGTTAAAAAAAACGGGCGATTACGCCAACACCCTCTATACCATCCGATATTTCCAATACGAGGGAGAAGGCACGCTGAAAATGGCGGGCGGCATCACGTTTCTGCCCAATGACCGCTACCTGCTCGAAAACGAGAAGTTCCGGCTGTATTACACGGCGGAGGGTGAGAAAGCACACAACTTCATCGTGGTGGTGGAGGACAATTTCAGCAACTCCTACGAGCTGGAATTTGATTTCAACAACCGTAACGTGAAGGATGACGGGGTTATCACTGTTGTCCCCATCGGCAACTTCAAATCCCTCACACGATGATGCGTGTATTCATGACTATCCTCTGTTCGCTTCTGGTGGTCTGTTCCGTATCCGCACGGAACAGACGCCATGAAGGGACGGACAGGCAGGCGGCTATCTACCGGCTGCCACCATTTGAGAGGGCTATGCGCTGTACCAAATACTTTGAGGGGTGGCACTCGGAGAAACATCACCCGTATGTAGGGTATGGACATCGGTTGCAGCCGGGCGAAAGGTATTCGGCACGCACCATGACGAAGCGGCAGGCGGACGCACTTCTGCGAAAAGATCTCCGGAAATTCTGCGCGATGTTCCGGCAGTTCGGGAAAGATAGTCTGCTCCTTGCCACGCTCGCCTACAATGTCGGTCCATACCGTCTGTTGGGGAGCGGGAAGATACCCAAAAGCAAGTTGATCCGAAAGCTGGAGGCAGGCGACAGGAACATCTATCGGGAGTATATCGCTTTCTGCAACTACAAGGGAAAACGCCATGCCATGCTACTCAAACGGAGGAAGGCGGAGTTTGCGCTACTGTATATCCCGTAATAGATTTCAATGGCATTTAAGTTTTGGTTATTCTAAGAACTTAAATGCCATTGTTTCAAATAAAACAATTACCTTTGTCATTAGTAATTTAGAGATAAAATGAAAGATATTCAATATTTCTTATCGGAAGAAGAAAAGTATTTAGCATCCTCACAAGCTGAGCCGGAATTAGTTTGGAATGAGGAACTTGAAGAATTTGGCTTTTCATATGACCCTTTGAGTTTCTTGGGTAAAAAACCTTTTCAGAGTTTTCAGCACAACAACATTGACAAGGAAAATCGCTATGGACTAACCGATGTGGAAAAAATGATATTAACCTGTTTTCTTGGTAATATATCGTATGCATTTAGAGATGACAATTATTATGGAGAAGTGCCTAATATTGTTCACGAAATGCAAATTATACTAAACAGTATAATAAACAAAGCACCTAAGTTTAACGGAAATATATTATATCGTTTTACTAAAACTGGAGATAAAACAAATTTTGAAGTAGGTGATATATACCAACCTTCCCATAGCCTTACGACAACAACCGAAGATTGGAAACAAAACAGAAGTGATGTTTACGTTATAAAAACTCTTCCTGAAAATGAAACGCAAGCACATTGTCTATACATGATTTATAATCATGGTCAGGAAACGCAAGTCAATTTTTTGAGAGGAACTTCATTTGAAATAACCGATATAGAGCCAATAGAAGGTAGTGAATACAAACGAATTTATATGTCAGAAATTAGGCAATAACATCGTAGATTAGAACAGAGGTTTCTTTGCTACTTTCTTTGTCCGCCATCATGCTCACTGAAAGAAAGTAGGCGGCTTTCGCCGCCCACCTCTCAAAAACGGGTGTAAAGCCCCGTCACCATCGTGAACATTTCCTCCAGCATATCGCAATATATCCCCCCGTGCGTTTCGATGTCTTTCGTCTTGCACTCGAATGTCTTTTTGCTGAACGTCCTGCGGTAGAAGCGCATATTGTAGAGGT
>CANQSM010000212.1 GCA_947626525.1 uncultured Phocaeicola sp.
GGTTGATTTTTTTCATAAACTAGCTCCCATCCACGTAAGGATTCCTTGCCGTACACGCTTGCTATCTTATTGATTTTGGCTCTGTCCTACCACAGTGTTGATTTTTTGAGAAGTGTCTTCACCCAGGCAACAAGCACAAGGATTGGGAGGAATGAGGGGAAGAGATAAAATTCCATTTTTCGGATTATAGTCAACTGACATCATACAGTCTATCATGTATAATCCTCGAACAGATGGAGTATTCTGATATATTGTCAGTCATTGGGAATGCCGTTCGGAAAGAGCGGCGTCATAAGGGGTGGACTCAAGAGACGCTGTCAGAAATGAGTCACGTGGATCGGAGCTTTTTAAGCAAGATTGAGCGGGGTGAAGTTAATGTTTCTGTGCTAACATTGTGTGAAATAGCAAAAGCTCTCAATGTCAACATCATAGAATTGTTTATCAACAATGGGAAGTAGTGAAAACAGGTTGGGGAGAACCTAAATGGATGCTAATAATAACAGAAATGGGAAGATTTTGGGTATTCTTCATGCCTTGTATGAAAAGGCATCAGATACAAAGAGTTCTATTGACGAGGCTAGGTATAAAGAATCTCTTGATAAGTTGTTTGAAACCACCGCATGGGGGTTTAGAGAAATTCTTTTGGTTGTTATTATTGGGATGAAAATTGATCCTCTTTTTCGTGCCTCCTGTGGTTTATATGACTGTAAACCGAGAGCTATCTACGAAGGTCCTATTAAGGAATTTTTTATAGCTAAAAACATTCCTCATAGAAAATCAGGGCCTTTGAACGTGGCAAAAGCAACGGTTGGGCTTGATATGACTTGGGCAGCACAGCGTCGCCCATCTGACGTTGCAGAAGAGGTTGTACACCTTGTTGGTCTGCTGGAAGAGAATGCAGAGAGCGACCCTTCTGTGGTTGACTGTGTGGGTGTATCGCTCATGCGTCGCTTTATCGCGAAGGCGCACGAGCTTGCTTCTTTAGCTGTAGCTATAAAACCGAATGAAGACCCAGAGTTTTTATTTTGGTTATGCCATGAACTTATCGAAAAGACACCAGATGCCGGAAATACACCACAAAAAATATCTGCTCTTTTGCTAAAATGTTACCACACGTCCTTTCGTACCGGAGTTGAGGTGACTGGAGGAGAAGACCGTGCATCTGTAACCAGCACAACAAGTAAAAAGCCGGGCGACATCAATGAGGAACGCTCCAACGTGATATACAAAGTGTATGAGGTAACAGTCAAGTGTTTTGATTTGGCGAGGATAAGGGATTCTTTTGATTGCATATCAATCTATAACAAGAATCACGACACAAACATTAACGAAATCGTCGTTATATGTCGCAAAGAGGATTGTCCACTAGATATGAAAGAGAGTGGTCTAAAAACATACCTAGGAAGTTACTCTTACCAGAATATCAGATACTATTTTTGGGAAATCAATGAATGGATAGCAAATACGCTTCAGAGGATGACCCCCAAAGGAAGAGGAGAGTTTTATATATTGCTCAACGAATACATAAATGAAACTAATACCGCTGAAGTCGTTAAGCGGCTCTGGAAAGAACTACATGGGTGTAAATAAGGAGATGTTATCAAACTGCTGACCCCTATTGTGCTTAATATCCTCCGTCAATGTAGCGGGTAGTAGCTCTGGCGACAACTTCTGCTAATTTGCTTGGCACGGCGTTGCCTATCTGTGTATATATCTTCCCCTTATTACCACAAAACACATAACTGTCGGGGAATGTTTGTATCCTCGCTGCTTCGTGAATCGTTATACGTCGGAGGCGTTTAGGTGCTTCCTTAAACTCGGGCACAATCGTTCCGTCTATCAACCCCTTATGATAGGAAACAACCCAATCCTCTTTTGCGTCCCCATAAAGATATTCCTCGTCAATGAACGGAGTTTTATTTCCTCCCATTGATGCAGGAAGAGTATTTGCGTATCCATCGACATCAATTGGACGTCCCTGACCGTTGAAATACATGCCAGAATACGGCGATTTCCTCATGATGGGTCGGGTTGCAAAGGTTATTTTGGCAGTGCAGGTGTTTGGATTCATATCAGTACCAGCCCTTCCCAATGAGTAAAGCAAGTCACGGATGATTGGTGCTTTTTCCTTTTGACGCTCGATTAAACAACTCATGTGATACTCATAGAATGGGTCTTGGTTTTCTCTAATACCAATAAAGAACACTCTTTCACGTTTCTGCGACACACCGTATTCTGTTGAATCTAAAACAAAAGGCACACAATCATATCCAAGCTCGCGCGCGCGTTCTAAGTATTTTTTTCGCACCGGTTCCCATTTTTCAAGTATTCCGAGAGCTTTTACATTTTCCATAACAAAGGCTCTTGGTTCTACACGCTCAACTACATCCAAAAAAGTAAAAATTAGTTTACTCCTAGCATCATCTGGATCCATTTTACCAGCCACAGAGAAACCCTGACACGGAGGTCCACCAAAAACTAAATCAGCACCATGGAATGTATTTACATGGTCAATGACCTTGTAAATATCATCATTCACCATGACACCAGTACTATGATTAGAGTTGTAAGTATCGGCAGCCTCTTTCATCAACTCATTTGCAAATACTATTCGAACTCCAGCACGTTCAAAACCAATATCCATTCCTCCTGCGCCCGTGAAGAGCGAAACCGCTGTAATATCGTGTGTCATTCGTGCTACACCCATATTGTACCCCTTCTTATTGAATGTATCAAGCCGATATTTAAGCAAGTTCTACGCCACTTTATTGGCCGCTTGGCAAATGTAGGGAATGGCGGGACGGTTGGGGACATCCACTCGGCGCGTGTAGCTTTGAGCCGTCATGATGTGACGTACCAGCAGACGCATCTTCTCCGTGTATGTCTCCTTGGCGTACGTTGCGAAGTTGAACCAGAGCAGGTAGTTGTTCAGGTGCTTCGTGGAAACGCCGTTAAACTCCCGCACAAAGCG
>CANQSM010000213.1 GCA_947626525.1 uncultured Phocaeicola sp.
TGATACAACTCCTCCATATTGAGTTACTCCTTTAGGGTTATCAATAGCAACATAGACAATTATTTCAGGGTCATTCGCGGGTAAAAAACCAATAAAAGATAAAATATAATTACCATCTATATATTTACCATCTTTAACTTTTTGAGCTGTTCCTGTTTTTCCTCCTACCCGATAATTTTCAATATAAGCATTTTTCCCACTGCCATTTGCAACGACACTTTCTAAAGCATATCTTACTAAACTACTAGTATCTTCGCTTATAGGTTGTCCTACTAATTTAGGAGAATTTTCTTTAATTAAACTATTGGTTTCACTTTCTAAGAAACTATCAACTATATATGGTTTATATAAATTACCACCATTAATCGCCGCGGAGACGGCTCTTATTTGTTGTAGGGGTGTAACACTTATTCCTTGACCAAATGAAGTTGTTGCTAGTTCTACTGGGCCCATTTTATTAACATCAAATAATATTCCAGTAGCCTCTCCATTTAAGTCTATTCCTGTTTTATCTCCAAAACCATATTTATCTATATAATTCATAAGACGCACAGCCCCTAAAGTATTCCCGATACTTACAAAACCTGGATTGCTTGGTGTTCACACAGCAACACTTTAAGGTAGAAGAATGCCTTGCACAAGCAAGGTTTTTAGAACTCAAACTTTTTAATGAGTTATCTTCGTTCATATCTAAATCTATATCAATATCTGGAGTATTGAAATCATAAAATACTTTTAATTTTATATGTTTTCTATCACCATTTACTTTTTCAACTTCTACTTTCTCAACTAATAGGTTAATTAAATATGCTAGATTTTCTTTAATATCTAATTTAGTATTTAAACAATTCTCAATAGTTTCTAATTTCTTTTTTAATTTTTCTTCTTCTAAATCACTTTGGGAATGATCATCAAGTTGTTTTTGTAAATTAAATAATTCAACATTAAATTTATCATTCCTTTTTTTAAATTCAAAATCATCTATCATACCTTTAATACTTAAATCTAATAATTTGTCTTTTTGTTTTTCAATAGTTGTTATTTTGCTATTTATATCTTCTACATCAAAATCATTACTATAATTTTCTATTATATTTCTATATTCATTTAATACTAATGTTACATACCTTTTTTTGTTCTTTATAAAATTACTAAATAAATCAACGAATATTTTATCTAAATATGATTCCCTTATATTTGGAGATGCACATTTAGATACACCATCAACTTTATAAGTCCTACAAGCCCAAACTGGATCGTTAGCACGATTAGATCCACCATTTCTAATAAATACTGCTCCACAGTCTTTACAATATAACTTACAAGAATATTTATATCTTTTTATATGTTCTTCAGCATTTAGAATATGCCTTGATGGTAATTTTTTTCTTTTTTCATGTAATAAATTTGCTTTTTCCCATAATTCTTCTGATACTAAAGCAGGTATTCTTTCATCTTTATATATTATTTGTTTTTCTTTAGGTACTTTTTTCTTTTTATGAGTTTTATAATCTTCCACTTCTGTAAGTCTTGCAGTATAGTATCCTTTATATCTAGGATTAGTTAAAAACTTTGCTAAAGTTGTTTGTGAATAAGGTTGTCCTTTTGAATTAAGATAACCTTGTTTTGCAAGTTCTTCACCAATTTTTTTAAGTCCAATACTACCACTTGCATAAGTAGTAAATAAATATTCAATTATTGGTGCTTCTTTTGGATTTATTTCATATTTACCATTTTTTTTGAAATAACCAGTTAAATTACCACCAATTAATTTACCATCTTTAATCATACGATTTACACCAAATTTAACTCTTTCTGATAATTTTCTAACTTCATCTTGTGCTAAACTAGACATCATAGTTAGTCTAAATTCAGCATCTTCTTGAATTGTATTTAAGTTATCTGATAAAAAATATACAATAACACCATTTTTAAGCAAATATTCTGTGTATTTAATACTATCTACTGTATTTCTTGAAAATCTTGATATTTCTTTTGTAAGTATTAAATCTATTTTTCCTAAAGTAGCATCTTCTATCATTTTTAAAAATGAATCTCTATGTTTTACTGCAGTACCAGAAATACCCTCATCAATGTAACCACGAACTAGAGTCCAATTTTTATTTTCACTAATCATTTCTTCAAAATAGTTTTGTTGATTTTCAAGTGAATTTAATTGATCGTCCTTATCAGTAGAAACACGAGCATAATAACCAACTCTTAAATTCATATCATAAATTGTTTTTCCTTTTCTTAATTCTTCTCTAGTTTTTTTAACATCCATAATATCATATTCCTTTCTGTGTTCCTAAAATCCAAGACAACTTAGGTTGCTTGAATGTTACCTCCTTTACTAGAGTTTGTCAAATCATTAGAATATTCATTTTTAATTTTAGTAAGTCTTGATAAAATAGATTGTTCCATTGCTTTAAATGTTCTTAAATCTATAACTTTTTCATCATATAATTCTTTATTTACAATTAATCTAAATTCTAACCACTTATATTCAAAAGGTAAATGCTTTGTACTAAACTTAACTTCTATATCGTTAGTTTCATACATTAAAGAAAACCTCCATGTTCTTTAAATTTTATGAAAACTAATTAAAAAAAGAACAATAAGTCAAAACTAGACATTATCATTCTTTCCTTTTTCTAAAGTTAAGTCTTGTTCTAAAGGGTTTTTTAAATGTATTTCAATAGTTGATTTGGTATTATTACCATTATCTATTTCTATATGATATACTTCCTTATTTATTTTACCTTTTATAAATGTTAATTCTTTAGTATTAAGTGGCTTAGATAATTCAAAACTAGCATAAGTTCTATTATTATTTTCCTTAAATTCAAATAAAGAGATTTTATCTTTTAGTTGTTCTTGTACTATTTCAACTATATTTTTTAATTTTTCTTGTTCTTGTTCCTTAAATAAATCATATTCTGATATTT
>CANQSM010000214.1 GCA_947626525.1 uncultured Phocaeicola sp.
AGAAATGGGGAGTACGTCGTTTTCAGAACGCAGATGGAAGTTTGACTTCTGCTGGGCAGAAACGATTGGAGAAAAAAGATGTTTCCTGGGCAAAGAAGAAAAGCGACAAAATCACTGCTCAAGCTCAAAAGAAGAATCAGAGGCAGCTCAATAAGTATGCTGAGGAATTATTGAAAAATCCTGATTCTGTTACCAGTTCTGGAAAGTTGAAAGCATCCACAATCAACGACTATAACCAGAAAATGGCAAAACTTATGAGTCAGTCAACAGCAAATCTTCGCTCCCCATCTGGCAGAGTTGTTACATTTGTAGCAAAACGTGGAGAGATTGGAGTCATGATGGCTCTTGCTGACGAAGGCTATAACATACAGCAACTAAAAAATGGTGTTTGGGCAGACGGAAGAGTGGCTTACAAGAAAACCGTCTTGGATAAGGCATAAGGAGGTGATGAAAAATGGAGATTGCTTTTGGTTCCAGACTGAAACATGCCTGGAATGCTTTTATGAATAAAGATCCCACGCGATCTTATATGAATATGGGAAGCAGTTATTCTTATAGACCTGATCGACCACGATTTACGATGGGAAATGAGCGGTCTATCGTTACTTCCGTTTATAACAGAATTGCTTTAGATGTAGCGGCTATTGACATTCAACATGTTCGATTGGATGACAACGGCCGCTTTCTTGAAGTAATTGATTCGGGTCTGAACAATTGCCTGTCGCTAGAGGCAAATCTGGATCAAACCGGACGAGCGTTTATGCAGGATGCAGCGATGTCTCTTCTTAACGAAGGATGTATCGCTATTGTTCCGGTTGATACCACTTCGGATCCGAATGTTACAGGCTCTTATGATGTTTTGACATTGCGAACTGCCAAGATTCTTGACTGGTATCCGCATCATGTTCGGGTACGCGTTTACAATGAAAAAACTGGATTAAAAGAAGACATTCTTCTTGATAAGAGCTTTGTGGCGATTGTTGAGAATCCGCTTTACGCCGTGATCAACGAGCCAAACTCTACCATGAAGAGGTTGATAAGAAAATTAAGTTTATTGGATGTGACAGATGAACAAACGGCGTCTGGGAAACTCGATTTGATTATCCAACTTCCTTATGTGATTAAGACGGAGGCACGTCGAACTCAGGCCGAAAATAGGAGACGTGATATTGAGCAACAGTTATCCGGTTCTAAATATGGAATCGCATACACGGATGGCACAGAGCACATTACTCAGTTAAATCGGTCTCTTGAGAATAATCTCATGAAACAGATTGAGTATCTTACTTCGCTGCTATTTAGTCAACTTGGCATTACACAAAGCATCCTTGACGGTACTGCGGATGAGAAGACAATGCTCAATTATTACAGCAGAACAATCGAACCTATTATTTCGGCAATTGTGGATGAGATGAAACGAAAGTTTCTGACCAAAACAGCACGATCTCAAAAGCAGGACATCATGTTCTACAGAGATCCGTTCAAGCTTGTTCCTGTGGACAGCATTGCCGAGATAGCGGATAAGTTTACGAGGAATGAAATTATGACATCTAACGAAATCCGACAAGTAATTGGGATGCATCCGTCTTCCGATCCAAAAGCGGATCAATTAATCAACAGTAACATTAGTCAACCGACGGACAAAGTTGACGAGCAAAGTAAGCAAGAGGAGGAAATTCAAAATGGCGAAGTATGATTTCAGTGGCTGGGCCACTCGAAATGACTTGCGATGTGCCGATGGACGAATTATCCGAAAAGATGCATTTAAACAGCAGGACGGCGAAGTAGTTAGTCTTGTTTGGAATCATCAGCATAATTCTCAGGATAATGTTCTTGGACATGCGTTGCTCGAAAATCGGGATGAGGGTGTTTACGCTTACTGTACATTTAATGACACAGAATCTGGTCAGACAGCTAAAAAGCTGGTGCAGCATGGCGATGTCTGCTCTCTTTCGATATGGGCTAATCAGCTTCAGCAGAATGGGCGTGACGTAGTTCATGGAATTATTCGTGAGCTGAGTCTTGTCCTTGCCGGAGCAAATCCTGGGGCATTTATCGATACAGTAATGGCTCATGGGGTAGATGCTAATCCGGATCAGATCGAAGAGCTCATTGCAAGCTACAACGAAAATCTCATGCTTTATCATTCCGATGACACTACGGATGATAAGGAGAAGAAAGGAGAAAAAGGCATGAGCGAGGAAGAGAAGAAGGAGGAGACACCTCAGGGTAAGGAAACTCCACCGACGGATCAGAAAGAGGAGACGCCTAAGGACAATAAGGAAGAAACCATCGGCGATGTTCTCAAAGAATTAACTGAAAAACAGAAAAATGTTGTTTGTGCATTGATCAGTCAGGCTCTTGGTGAGAGTGAAGATGACAATGACGACAACGATGACAAAAATGAAGGAGGAAAAACAAACATGAAGCATAATGTATTTGATCAGGACAGCGTGAAGGAGAATACTTTCCTGAGTCACGCAGATCAGGAGGGCATCGTAGCCCTTGCAAAACAGAATAGTGTTGGCACTCTTCGTACCGCTATCAACATTTATGCCGAGAATCATCAGGAAGCGCTGGCCCATGATGGAATGGAAGGACTGACTGGCGATCAGGCTATTGAGGCTCTGTTCCCCGACTTCAGAGATGTTCGTCCGGGCGCTCCCGAGCGGATTACTCGCGATCAGGGATGGGTTACTGCGGTTATGGGCAAGGCATACAAGACGCCTTTTAGCCGTATTCGTACCCGTCAGATGGATGCTCGTGATGAGAATCTTCGTGCAAGAGGTTACAAGAAGAACGGTAAGAAAGCGGATCGTGGCAGCATGACCCTGTACAATCGTACTACGGATCCCCAGACCATCTATGTTAAGGATAAGCTGAATCGCGATGATATCCTCGACATTACCGATTTCGAGGTGGCAGCGTACATCTATCAGG
>CANQSM010000215.1 GCA_947626525.1 uncultured Phocaeicola sp.
GGGTTCTTTGTAAAGTTACAAAATATCTATCATATTGGCAAATAATTAGTTGACTAAATTCTGAATATCCCTAAATATGGTAAGAAATAATCATCAAATAAGGTAGGATGGAACACATCAAAATCTCCGGACTGGAGCAACTCCACGGCTCTCCGCTTATTGACATGCTCCACCGACGGAAAAGAAGGGAACAGACAGTTGAACCATAAATATAAATGTCCTTTCCCCCTGAAATGAAAATGTGGCAGGAATGTTTTGTAATCATGCCCGACAGCTTCCAGCATCGGGCACAATCCGGATTCAGCCAGATGCACGTTATTGCTCTGCATTACTCCCATTTCTACGCTGACATCTTTCGGCAGATGAGATATCAGCTCACAAAAACTTTTGGAGACTCCACCATAATATTGCATGGTGAAAGCCTGGTGATCATACAGTACTTTCATTGAAGCGCGCGTTTTAAAAACAAGAATGAATCCTCCCGCTTTTTTGCCAGTTCCATATTGACCGGACGCCAATCTATCGGTTGACGGGCGATGCTTTCATAAGTGGAGTCATCATCCAATATCCTGTCATTTAAACCTAAATCCTCCAATAAGTCCAGGACCCGGTTATTTCCATTGGAGTATTTGCCCCTTAACGGAATATAGACAAAAGGCTTTTCCAACAATATGCAAAACACAACGCCATGGAAAGAAGTGGTGACAACCAATTCCGCATAATACAGATTGGATAGCCAACCCTGAATGGTGGTATATGAATATTCAACGGGACCAAACAGCTCGCGTCCCGGAATGTATCCGCTGGCAGGAGTCACTATCACATGATTCTCATTGCGTTTCATATATGATTGCAACTCTTCCCAACGTATTTCACTCGCCGACGCTATATTGAGACTATAGATATAGACATACCTCCGGGAGGCAGGTCCCTGTCCTAATAATTGACAATAGTCCGTTTTTTCCAGAAGCAACGTCGGATCCAGTACCTTCGTTGCCTTTATTCCTATTGCAGCGCATATCCTGTATCCGTCATATTCGCGTACCGAGATACTGTCAAGGGCTGCCAATTCCCGTTTCAGGAGAGGCAGTAATTTGCGGGGATAATCCTTCATTGCAAAACTTGGGGCATAAGCAACTCTTTTTGTACCCTTATTTCCAAAATCCAGAAAAAAGACTTTATTATCCTCATAATCCAGTCTTTGAGCCCAAACCTGATCGCTTCCTGTAATGTAACATTCCGCCAAAGGAGGCGCCTCTCGCAAAGCAGAGTAATCGCCATAAACAGTATCGGATACTGTTATATTCTCTTCCAGGAAATCACGGAATCTCCGTTCCTTATTCTTTATATCGTTATAACGCCGGAACTTCTCATTCCTAATTTGATTCGCCATCGAAGCCATCTTCTGAAAAACAGGATAAATTAAAAACAACTTTAAATACCTCTTGAAGCCGGGACGGCGCTTGTTCCCTGCCGAATCATAACGAATAAGGAAAGGTTCATGGCCTTGCTTCTTTAAATACTGCTGCAAGGCCCAACACTGGAGTAACTGCCCGTAATTGTCCCGGCTCTGCCAAAACGTGATAATGCCGATACGCATAAAATGGCTGAATATATAAAAATGTTAATGAGGGATACATTTTTCTTTGTTATCTCTTTATCAGGCACTTTTTCGACCAAATAATATTTGGTATAAAAAACTGCTTTTTTGGACGATTTTTATGAATAGGTAACAAAGGAATATATTTATTAACGTGAATACGATTGAACAAATGATCGACGGATTCAGAATCGAAAAATCATGATCATTTGACAGGGATATATTATGAATGATCTTTCCCATGACAGGAATTTTAAACAAAAAGAAAAAATGGCATATGTATATTTCCAATGAATGCTTTCCTAAAACATTCAAGAATCTCATAATAACATTATTAGTCGATGTATGTCTGAAATAATAAAATACACAGTAGATTGCAGATAGTGCAATTACAATATTGACTCCTCTAACTAACTCAAAACCATATATCTCTTTTAATACGGATACCAGAATGAATAAGATCAAGGAAATCGGATAAATATAATTCCCAGTCAATATTTTCTCAATCAATCTGTATTTGACGATAAAATATGGAATTGTAAAATATATATAATAACTTAGCTTTCCCAAAGGCAACATAGGTAAACTCATATTATCGAAGCATGATATTATGACTCTGAAAAATAGATAGACACATATAAAAACCACTATTTCAACTGATTGTGAAATTCTTGAGGGGGGGGGGATGAGCGCAATCAGAACGCTTATCAGACCATTTATAGCAATAAATATAAACAAAAACAGCAGATACCAATATGATGACATACTCCCTGTGAGAAACCATAGTAATGTTCCACTAAAGAAATACGGTATCATTAATGTCTTGAACCGCCGGCCCAGCATTTTGCCATAATCATGAATTGAGGTATCATGCGTCGCGACTAATTGAAACAGACCGGAACAAAACATAAACAAGGGCATATGAAAACTATATATGAGTTTCCACATAAGCATGTCATTGGAGGTACTATCCGATAATATGGATTCATAGTCATCAAACCAACATGCAATTTGGTGTCCCATAACGACAAGAAGAATCGCAAAACCCTTGATATTGTCTATATACTCTATTCGTTTATCCATAATACTATATTATTATTGAATGTTTTTGTCCCATATCATGTAAATCTTCTGCGGTTTTGTTAGTGCATAAAAGGGCTCTAATAAAGATTATTGGATCCCCAAATCCTCCAGCACCCTGCGGGTAAAGAGTTTCCGGCCGCGAAGATTCAGGAAGAAGCTGTTGAAATACAAATCCGGGGCTTTGAATTCCGCACAATCCGTATAATCCAAAAACGGAATATTGGCGGTATTGCTTTCCTTTACATAATCG
>CANQSM010000216.1 GCA_947626525.1 uncultured Phocaeicola sp.
GGTCGCACGAGGCGACCGCTAATAGTCCGCCAGGATTGTCGGATATGGGGGAATTTTATTTTATAAATCTGGAAAATTTAATGTACCATTCGGAAAATATGCCACACCTACTATATGTGATTCTGCAACAATTTATGCAGACAGTAAATTATTACAAAAGGTAGATATTATGACCGGATTTTGAGCAAACTTTTGTAAAAATCAAAGGGAACACTTTCTTCTATTTTGACCCTCCTTATCGCCCTCTTAGTAATACTTCGAGTTTTAATGATTATGTCAAGGAGGGCTTCAATGATGATGCTCAAATTCGGCTGAAAGTATTTTGCGATCGCTTAAATGAGAATGGAGTAGATTTTATGCTTAGCAATTCCGATTGTTTGGGCAAAGATGGTACGGACCGTTTCTTTGATGATTTATTCTTTGATTATAATATAGAAAGAGTTTGGGCATCAAGAAATGTAAATGCTATCGCTTCGAAAAGAGGCAAGTTGACAGAAATTGTAGTGAACAATTATCATCATAGATATTTATTACAAAATGAGCCCACATACGAAGGAACAATTTGACATATTCATGTCTCAACTAAAAGAGACAAATACGACTCTTGGTTTTTATTGTGACTTTGAAAAGATACGTGATAACGTAGAATCGATTTCCATAAAGTTGAATCAATTGAATTATTTGATTGGTCAAGCGGATATGGATGCTGCTATTCGCAGGCTTTGGAATGAAAATAAAAATGTTTTCAGCACCCCAATCAAGGAGGGGGTTGTCGTAATCAAGGAAGACTCCACGATGAAGCAGCTGCAGCATTTCTGCGAGGTGTGCAAGGAGTGTTGTATCACAGCTTTGCAGATATTCATCCACCGGGACGAGGGACATTACGGTGTACCCGGAGACGCTGCCACATGGAAGCCTAACCTGCACGCCCACATCATCTAGGACTGGATGAACCACGACACCGGGGATACATGTCGGGAGTGTCATCAATTAGTTCCTCGAATGAATGAAACACACGTATTATGGCATGTGGAATAAATTTGATTTCAAAAGTATGCCTACTGCTGTGATATGCAAGAAAAGTGTTTTATGAAATAGTAAAAGACCGTATCTTACTCAAAACGGAGTCTGATACGATCCTTTTAGATGCTATGGTTACAGTTTGTAACTTATAGGAGTTGTTATTTTGGTTTTATATTTTATTCAAAAATGAATTATTTGTAGTCTTTATTGATGTTTCTTACAAGTTCCTCCAATGTAGCTTTTTTGATATCTAACTGATGTTCCACAATCATGTCATAGTCACATTTCTTGTCTCCTAATTTACTTGTAACGACAAATAATTCTAAGGAGATTAAGAAGCTGAATATTATGATATAGAATATCAAAGCCTCTAATCTGGTTGATACGATTTCAATCATTGCACGCAATTCTTCAAGAAAGCCGGTATTTGATGATAGTTCTTTTCTTAAATTATTTTCTACACTTAATTTTTTCTCTGTGAATTCTTTTATTTGTTCTCTTAGTTTTACTATGTTTGAGTCATTTGCTTCTACCTGTTTAGTTTTTGGATTAGGCATTAGTACAGTCTTTACTTTAGTTTCAGGAATCCTTTTATAGGAGCCATCCTCTTGTTTTTCCATTATATATATAGTTTCAGTAATAGTAGCTATATGAGTCGGATTTTTTGCTATTTCTTCATAAAGAATCGTATTGACTCTAACTAAAGAATCTATTTCCGTTTGCTGTTCATTTAACCTTGCATCAATCACATTTAGTCGCATGGGGAGTTGTTCTTGAACAAGCCTGTCATTGATTTCCACCATTTTCTTCTTTATGTCATCACCGAATATAATCTGATCTAATATAGCTGAGCCTAATATTGACATTATAACAGCTATGAAAATGCGGAAGCAAGCTCCCCAACGGCTGGATCCAACTGTCAGGATAATTTGTCTTTCGATTTGAATTACTATTATGATAAATATTAGAGCGGACAGAATGCATCCATATAATGGTGCACCAACATACCTTTGAGCGAAGCAAAAGCCGGTAAATCCCCAAAGTATAATTAGTATGAGTAAAGCTGCAGTATATTTTTTGAGATGTTTGTAGCTGGCTTCGCTACATTGCGACAGAATCTTGCTGTTCCATCCTGTAAGAAAACATCCTATTTTAATCCACCATTTCATGATATTAATCTTTAAAGTTGGCTTCTATTTTATTCATTTTTTCTAAGGATATTGCGGCTAATCCTTTTGAAAATCCTTTATCATATGACAGTAACATACCTGTCATATATGGCTTTTGGTCAATGAAATCCTGTTTCATCTGGTTCAACTCTTTTATATGCTGTAAATAAGTTTCCTTTTTGGATTCTAATTGTCTGACCAAATCTACTAATCCTGCTTGAGTGCGGGTAGTTATTTGAAAATCCAATTCTCGTAATACGTCATTGTATTTTATACTTACTTGTTTAAACATAACTTCTAATTTACTTTTTATTATGTCTTTGTTCATATCTCTATATGATATGTCAGGGTTATTTAATGCATCTCCATAGCCTTTACTATCATAATCTTTTTTAAGAAACTATAAATCAAATCAATAGGCATTCCTGTCCCATAACTGATTGTGATTTTACCATCTGAAGATGGATTTGATTCATCAACGAAATCTTCCTTTTTTATTTCCGGAAGTGAAAGTGTTTCATCCTTTTTTTGTTTAAAAATGTTCCATAATCCCATAATACTTGAATTTAGATGTTAAAAGTTGGTATATTATATAATTCATGTCCTCGTTTATGACATGATTCACATAAAGTTATTAGATATTATTACTGGTGCGATAAAATCGCATTGGTTTTAAATATCACCAAATAACGAGAGTTCTTTGACATTTTGGTTT
>CANQSM010000217.1 GCA_947626525.1 uncultured Phocaeicola sp.
CCAAAGTAGGGTGAATCTCTGAAATATTGTGTATCTTTGCCATATCTTGGTTCGGTTATTTCCCCCGTTTTGGCTGTCAAACCTTATTTGCGGGGGAACACCTAAAGATACAAAAAAGCCAACTAATTCGCAATAATTTGTGTATGAATTAGTTGGCTATTTTTATGGTATTTAATGAATGTCCCTAGATACTGTTCTCTTCTTTAGATTGAGGCGTTACAATCTGTAATATTTCAATATGGCCATTTTAGTTTTGTTCTCCTATTTTTTCTAAGGCTTCATATTCCAAAGAAGCGAGGATAAAGGTTCCAATTACTTTTCCCTCATTTTGAGTGATACCCACATCTTTACCACACAAATAGTAGTTGATGGTTCCTGTACGGGACAGATCCTTAGCCGGGCCTAAACCTGCTGAGGCACATGTTTGTATGATGTCTGTCTTTCCGCTTCCCTTTTCACGTAGAAAGGTGGTTAACAATCCTTGGTATGCTTTTTTGGCTGTCGGCAGATACGTATTTTTGTCAAGTAATCCTAATCTGATTCCTTTTAAAAATGAATAGGTGGAAATGGCAGAGCAGGAAGCCTCTAAATAGTTAGGAGCGGTCCCCAAGTTGTAAGTTTTGCCTTTTATTGTGTCTCCCTTACCATCTGCGGTGGTATTTGCATCGTATTGTAAAAGTTGATACCAAACTCCGGAAGTAGGGTCTTACCAGCGTGCAATACCTGCAGCTACTTGGTTCAGGATACCGAGTACGGCATTGTAATCTGGATGTTCTTTGGGCATAAATTCCAGCACATCTACCAATGCTGCGAAATACCAACCCATTCCGCGACCCCAGAATTCTTTGCTGCATCCCAAGAACGGCTCTTTCTTATTGGCCCAGAATGAATTGGAATCATTGGGAGTAGCCGACCAAGCGTGATAATTCAGTTGCTTTTCCGGATTATATGTATATTGATGGATGATTTTGAACTGTGAGGCAATATCCGACCAGCTTTTGGCATTCTTTTTTTGATCGGCAGTACCGAATACATGTTGCCATTGAGCGTATATAGGGGAACCCATATATAAGCCGTCCAGCCACATCTGATTCGGATAGCTTGACTTATGGAAGAAACCTCCGGATCCAGGCAGTCCTTCTGCGATGCGTGAGTGATCATATTTCAGTTTGTTGCGGATAATGGTTGCGGCGTTTTTGTAACGTTCGGCATCTTTCGTATTGTCTTTTTTCATTTCTTCTGTATACAGAGTGAAATAAATGTTTCCAGCGGGCAAGTCGTCAATGTTGCTAGGTCTGAGGGCTGATCCTCCTTTGGAATTCAGTATCATGGAGCCGCCTTCATTGGTGTTTTTGTCGGCAAAAGCTTTCACGGCTTCGTAATATTCCGTCTTTTCGGGATACATCTGCCATGTTTTCAGCACAGAGTTCGCTACCAGCCCGGAAACGTAATCCCATCCGGTGTTGGATAACGAGTCTTGATAGTGTCTGTTGTAGTAAAAGTCTACCAGACCATGTGATTCAACCATCTTTTGCGAATACTTTATAGCTTCTTCTTTCGGTTTATTAGAATTGCAGGCCCATATAAGTAAAGAAACAGCCAGTAACATATAATTTTTCATGATTCGTTTTTTATTGTTTGTGCTATATATGAATAATTTTCAAAATGTGTGTGTGCAAATATAGATTATTAACCTATACATCCGAACCGAACGGTTTGATTTTTTGAATATTTGAGGATTGCCTTTGTTTGCAGAGCTTGTTTTTCTTTTGCGACATCCGCTGCGCTTTTGGTTTTTAAATCTCCAAAGGTGAGGGATGTAGAGGCAGTACGTAAGTTTTGCAACGTTTTTTCTGCCGATGTGTATAGGAAAATAGATGAAGCAGGAAATCTCACAGGTATGGTGAATATCAGCTTCACTATTTTATCTTTCACCGTATCCTCTTTTTGTCACGGGCTTTTCGGGAGACAATAGTGCTTTTGTCATTCCTCGTATTGGCTTCACGATTACCGCATGTACTGTCTGACTTTTAGTAGACGGTGAGGTTTCATTCCGTAGAAGTACCGACTTCCCTTTAAAGGTGATGGCGATGAAGAACGTGTGGAATGCAGATGAAACCTCGTTATCTGTCACCGCAAAGGAGGTGAATTTTATAGGATTATGGGCAGAAGATGGATGGTGGCCTCTATTTTCAGAAAATCTACGGTAGAAGTTTGGCGCCACCTGTGCTCCGACCGTATTGGGGTGTCACCCCTTTACGTTCTATCTCGACACCCTGCTTGCCTAGGACGTTGCAGACCGCATCACACCTTTGACACACCGCATTTCTTCGGGCGAGGCTTGGACAGGGCATTTTCACCGTTGGCTACTGGCCATGGCGGTGCAGTGGAGGGGAAAGGACGGCAGTCAGGTCAACAGTGTGGCGTTGCTACTAATCAGTGCCGATCAAGGGCTGGGAGGAGGCGCTTTCGCCCGTACCCTGCTGCCTTCCGAACTGTGCCGCTATTTTATGGAAAGCTTCGATTTGAACGCCGCCTTTTCGGCAGAGTAGAAGATTGCTACGTTCGGTCTCATTAACCTAAACGAGTAGTCCGTCTTCCGGCCTTCCACCAGCCGCTGTTGAAGAACCTGATGCAAATGGATACGCAACTCAGTCGCTTGCTGCCCGTGAGGGGAAGAAGGAAGCACACTCGCTAGTAACGGGTATTGGGAGAAGAAGGTCTCCGTTTATGATGTATAATAAGGTATATTTGTCATTCATCCGTGTGGTCGGTCGTTCTTTCGAATCGTTCGGTTTCAGGTATTGCCCGGTTTTGTAGGCTGTCCCATAGCCGTTTGTTTGAAATTTGCGAGAAAGTTGAAAAAAAGAGGTAAAAAAGTTTGGAGTGTACGGATAAGGGTTGTAT
>CANQSM010000218.1 GCA_947626525.1 uncultured Phocaeicola sp.
GTACGGATTTAAAAGAGATTACGTAGATTTATGGGGCGACGGCAGCAGGGATAGACGGGACGAGCGCACACTTATTACGGCGGGCAACTGGATAATGATTATTAAGAGCCTGCCAGTATCGGACGCAGTAGCACCGCAGCTTTACGGTATTTACTGGGCTGTACCTTTTGTACGTGAGGGGAAAGCTGGCACTAAGGATAAGCTGGGGAGTTGGAGTGGGACGGAGATAAAAACGCTGGTAGGTGTGGACGAATACGGCAGGCAGTGTGCAAAAATCTATACGCCGCATGAAGTAAAGATTTTTCCAGACGAGTACAGCATATTAACGCCAGAACGCTTAGAAGAGTATAAGCAGGCAGGCTGGTATTTGCAGGAAGTAAATGCAAAAGCAGAGCAGCCGTTAAACATGGATATTATCAACGACGGCAGGGCGCTTGTGGAAGAGGAAAGAGAAATAATTTGGGCGCTGATGCTAGAGGGATTGACAGAGCAGCAGGCGTGCGAAGAGTATTTTTTAACGCACCATACAGATTACCAGAATACAGAAATATGCTATCTGCCTACGCCAGAGATTTTAGCGGAGGCTATGGCAGTGTTTGGAGAGAGATAGGAAATATGTACACATGGAAAAACGGGAACTATCAGCACGTAGGCGCAAACATTCAGAAGAGCATAAAAATTGACGCTGAAACACTGGAAATCATAGAGGCGGTAGCGGGGCGCAGCTTTTCTGACAAAGTGCGGAACATGGCGGCAGAGTATGTACGGCTAAAGTGTGACGAACTGGCGTCTAAAAAGTAATACCTATTCAGGATTAAGTAATACTTTTGCGAAAGTGAGGGCAGCACATGGAAGAAAACGACGAGCAGCGCAGGGCGCTTATTCACGAATACTACCAGATATACAGAGCATTACAGAAGAGGCACAGCTTAAGAGAGCATAGCCATTTTGACATATACGGCAATAACCTTATTGAAATCTGGGAGTATGAGGGCGAAAGGAAAGGGCGCTGCATCTGCAAAGTGAAAGAGGATACAGAAACAGCCTGCTACCAGCGGGCAATAGAAATGCTGGAAAGCTACAGCGGAAAGGAAATAGTAAGGCATGAAAAGAGAGCAGGATAAAAAGCCAGATTTTTTACGGGACATTAACACGGCGATTATGGAAGATTTGACAGCAGGCGGCATTAAGAACAATGCAGCAGGGCTGGCAGGGGAGCTGAAAGAGGTTGAAGAGGTTACGGAGCTTTGCGGGCTGCGCTTTAACGGCTATCTGGCAAAGATTGAAACGCCACGCCCACGGGGGACGCTGGACGAGGTTATAGTAGCCTTTACGGACGGAAAAGTAGACGTAGGGCAGCAGAGGGACGGGCGACCGCTTAAAGAGTTTCTTACAGAGGGCAGCAAAGTTATTGTATCTGGAATGGTGCAGACGCTTAAGGACTTTGAGAGCGGTAAAGTACTGGTATTCATTCTGGCAGACTTTGTGGGGCTGGTTAAAAGTCCCATGATGCAGGACGACGTAGCGCTACGTGGCGTTATTGCACATGAGCCTATCTATAGGACGACACCGAGGGGCAAGCGTATTACTGATATTTCAGTGATTGTAAAAAATGAGCTGACGGGTAACAAGTGCTTTGTTCCGTGTATCTGCTGGCAAGAGCAGGCAGACGAGGTAGCAGGCTGGCAGCAGGGCGACACGGTAGAACTGCTGGGAAGATACCAGAGCCGCCAGTATGAAAAGGTTATTGATACCGACAGCGGCAGCAGGGAGCGCCGCACGGCTTATGAGGTATCGGTACAGCTGATTAACAGAAAGGGGCAGGCGGCGCATGAATAGAAAGCAGTTAGAAGAGAACATAGGAAGAAAGGTAAAAATAAGGCTATTTGACGGGGAAATAATAGAGGGCTACTTAAGAAAAACGGGAGAAGAGGACTTTAGAAACAATCCTAATTTATACATACCAAAGAATTTGTATTTTTTAACTGACGGAATAAGCAATGAGAGTAGGACGTGTTTATTTAAAGTGTCGCATATTCGCAGCCTTAAAGTATTGGAAGAGCAGGACAAGGCGGCGAATGACTGACCGTGAAATCTGCCGCAGCTACCATGCCGCACGCCATAAGGCGCAGCAGATACAGATACTTGCAGAGCTGAACGACATAGACAGTCTGGAAATAATCAAGGCTTTAGTGCGTGGCGGGGAGAGGCTGCCAGACAGCACGGTAAACAAGCTGTATAAGCGGCTTGACAAGCTGGAAATGGAGATAAGGGAAAGAGAGCGGGAGTATAAGGCGATTGCGGCGGCACTGAAAGGAGAGAAATAGCGTGAGGACAGTATACATATGCAGCCCGTATAGGGCGGCTGACAGCGCCCAGCTGGATAGAAACATAGATTATGCGCAGGCACTTACAAAGCAGGCGATAGAGGCGGGATTAGCGCCGATTACGCCACATTTATATATGACGCAGTGCTTAAACGAGGACAAGCCAGAGGAACGGGCGGCAGGCATGGCAGCAGGCTTAACGCTGCTGAAAAGATGCGACTTTGTGATAGTGGGCGTTAAGTACGGGATAAGCGAGGGAATGAGCGCCGAAATAGCGGCGGCAGATGCGGCTGGCATAGAGGTAGTGAACGCAGACAAGCTGCGCTATAAGCTGGAATATGAACGCATGGCACGTCTGGAAGAGTACGCAAAGCGGAACGCCTGCGGACACTGCAAGGGCGGCTGGTTAAGTAGTTGTACAAACTATAGATGCCAGCAGTCCTATAGAGAGGCTTACAAGTATGCAGCGGAACATTTTACAAGCGGATAAAGGAAAAAGCCCCTACGGTACGGGAATACCATAGGGGCTAAGCTATACAGCTTTTACAACCTAAACCCAGTATATCACTGT
>CANQSM010000219.1 GCA_947626525.1 uncultured Phocaeicola sp.
ATCCTTCCCAGCGTACAATCCATTGCGGATCCATCAGTATTACATGCGGAACAGCCCGAATCCCAAGCGCGTTTTTCATATAAGCTTTCGTGTCCACCGCGTTATAATACTCGATTATAGGCCGGTTCAGTTTCATTACGGTTTCGGCCGGTTGGTCCGAAAGACCGATGACCACCAGTTTTTTCTTGAATTTTTTGGCTAATTTGTTCAATTCCGGAATCGCGGCCCGGCATGGCGCGCACCAGGTCGCCCAAAAGTCAATCAAAACAAATTTCCCTTTTATATCCGGTTCCTCCGTTATCCATCCTTCCACTGTCAATTTGGGCGCTTTTTGATTCAGGAAAGAGGTCGCCCATAGCTGTTTCCGATTGAAACGAGCCGCGTAAGCGGCCAACGCTCCTGTTTTGATATCAGAGCTCAAACGACGGTAAGCGCGTTGTTTGTATTCATCTTTCAAATAGTCCATCGCCACCGCGGATACAGGATCATCCGGATGAGTCTTTATATATTTCCAGGCCTTTTGGTGTATTTTTTTCACATACATTTTTGAGGAGTCCGCGTATGATTTTGCCAGGGCCGCGTCGGACGCTGAGTTTTTGAGCGCGAGATATCGCAACGCTGTGGCATTGCAATTCTTCAGCTCTTCGCGCAATTTACCCCAACGCCGGTAAAAACCGCTGCCTGTCACCGCGTATCCGCTCCATTTCGGGATGACGGCCTCCTCATCCGGTAACGCCAGAAAACGGATGGAATTGGTTTTCGCTTTGGTTTGTATTCGAGCGGTATAGACCGCGCCGGGATCGGGAAAATTGTAGGAAAAAGAGCCGTCAGACGCCGCGATAATGGTATCTGTCCGTTCTGTCTCCTCTGAAGTGTTTGTCCAGTCCCGATAAACAATCAATAAGGTGTCGGTTCCAAGATTACCGCGGACCCTTCGCGTTTGCGCGCGGCTTTCGCCGCATATATAGTTTGCCAAACATAGGCATATAAACCATTTCAGATATCTCATACCTTGGATTTCTTTATTTGTTCCTTGTTGTTTTCAGATTCCTTCCAAGGCCCGCAGTGTTTTTTCCGTTTCAGGATTTGACGGGCGTGTCATGTCTATATTCAGTATTTTGCCTTGTTTGTCCAATAGGATAAAACGGGGGATGCCGGTAATATAGAAAAATTTACTAAAAGCCTGTTTAGCGCCTCCGGCATACAGCTGGATTCCTTTTAATTCCTCTTCTTTTACCATCTTTTCCCAGTTAACCCGGTTAGCGTCTGCCGATATACTTACAAAAGCTATCTCTTTACCTTCTAAAGATTGCTCCAGTTTCTTTAACGCGGGAATTTCTCCCCGGCACGGACCGCACCAGGTCGCCCATACGTCAATGTAGACATATTTGCCTTTCAATGAGCTTAATGTCATTTCTTTTCCGTTTATATCCGTAAATTTCAATTCCGGCATCGGGTCTCCTTTTTCCAATCGTTTTTTCGCGGCCTCCGCGTATATTTTATCAGCGGCTTCCCGTTGAGGCTTTTCAGCGATTCGCGCCTTTTGTGAATTCAAGGCATTTAAGGCTTTTTCTTCTTTCCTCTTTACGATTTCTGAAATATACGCGCCCACTTTGCTGTTTTTTAATGACGGATCAAGCAGGTCGTACGCTTCGCGGGCATCGGCATCGGCAACTTCCTTTTCGATTAACAAAGCGCCGCACGATTCTTGCGGATGTGTTTTGATGTAGTCTGATATGGTTTCCCGTATTTTGGCTTGATATATTTCTATTGAATCCTCTTTGCCTTGCTTATCCCATTTTTTTATTTTAGCGCGATAACCGTCTAAAGTCGTTTTGATTTTTGCATAGCGGCTGTAAGTGGGCGAGTCGACGCCGACTCCTCTTTCGTCTTGGAACACTTCCGCATGTTCTCCGGGAAACACTTCAAACATAACCAGGTGGCTCATTACTTGAGCCAAGAGCTCATTGTCTTTGCCGGTCGCTGTTTTTTGTGGCATAGGAATATCAGGAAACAGTAAAACAGTATAAACAGCGTCTTTGTCCGGGAGATCAAAGGAAAATTTTCCATTGGGCGCGTGAATTTTCACCTGGTCTTTGTGACTTCCGTCGCTTTTGTTGAACCATTGGTAAAATATGGAATCGTTGTATGAATGAAGCGTTCCGCTTACCCGGGATGTTTGAGCGTATCCCAAACTAAACAGACCTAAACATACGCATGTGGCGAATGTTCTGATAAGATTCTTTTTCATAGTTGTAATTTTTTTTGGTTGATAAATGATTTTATTTATTTAAATGCCTTTTAAGGCTCTTAGTTCCGGTTCTGTCTTTTTATTGGCGGGGTATCCTACTTTATCATTCAAGAGTTTTCCTTCTTTGTCTATAAGGATGAAACGGGGAATGGTGCGAAGACTGAACAGTTTTTCAAGCGTCTCCCTTGAACCGCCGGCGAATAACTGCAAACCTCCCCATCCTTTGGATTTTACCATTTTTGCCCATTGCGCCCGGTTTTCATCCATTGAGAGACTGATAAAGACAATTTTTTTGTCTTTCAGTTTTTCCGCCAGTTTCTCAAAATAGGGACTTTGCTGGACGCACGCGGCGCACCACGTCGCCCAAAAGTCGATTAAAATATATTTGCCTTTGAATGAGGTAAGACCGACTTCTTTTCCATTGATATCCGTTACCGGTAAATTCGGTACCGGATCACCTGTCGCCAGTGTCTTTTTTCCTGTCGCCGCGTAAATTTTCTCGGCTCTTTCGCGAATGGGCGTCTCGTCTTTCAGACGTCGCTCTTCCATCCGCTGTTCTTGCTCCGCTCTTTTTTTGTAATTGTTGATATGGTTCAAGGCATAGGGGGCCAACGCTCCCTC
>CANQSM010000220.1 GCA_947626525.1 uncultured Phocaeicola sp.
GTTGGAAGTAGACCATTGGAACCTAGTCTAATCTCTTGCCAAAGAGATATTTAACATGCAGCCATTATGGGCGCACCAGGAAAAGCTTTTTCTCAAATTTACCAGTTGGATTGGGACGGGAACTTGGTAAATATTTATTCTTTTGATAGGGCAGTTTCTTCATTTTGTGTATTTAAAGATAATATAACATATGCTATAGGAGTTTCTGAACAAAACTTAGATCTTAATATATATAATTGTAATTACATAAATACTAAGAACTGAAAGATAATTTATTTATAGTTTATAGGATGAAATCAAATTAAGAATAGTTTAACTAAAATATACTCGTCTATTAAAGGCCATTTTGATATAAATTCTGATGGTATGAGAGATTCTTAAGATATAAGCTGTAATCTGAGGAGAATAACTTTTTACAAATTCTATTTTTTAAATGAATGATGCAATAGAATGATAACCCATTAAAATAAACCATGATGAAAATAAAAAATTGGATAGAGTGTGGAGTAAATATTGTATGGAAAACTTTTGTAATAGGAATCTGTATTTTTCTGTGTTGGTTAGGAGCACAAATATTCATATTCTCCAGTTATAGCATTCCATCCGATTCTATGGATCCTACGTTGTTGCCCGGTGACCGTATCTTGGTAAATAAGACGTGCATGGGGGCGAGACTTTTTGACTTGAGGCCCGCTTTTGAACATAGACCTTTCAGGATATATCGCACATGGGGATGGAATAAGCTAAAGACCGGAGACGTGGCGGTATTCAATTATCCTTATCCGCAAACGCGCGACAGCATAGGTTTCGATATCATGGCATATTATGTGAAACGTTGCATCGGTACACCGGGTGACAGCCTTGAAATAGTAAAGGGATATTATAAGATAAACGGAAATATATTAATAGATTTGCCTGCGGCCATACGACATAAGCAAGATAGCTTGCATCATGTATTTTGTTTTGGAGAAAAGAAAATAGAAGGCGTATCCATCAAAGCTTTTCCGAAGAAGAAAAGAATAGGATGGAGCATTGTAAACTTCGGTCCTCTGTACATTCCCAAAAAAGGAGATGTGATGTTGATAAACGAACGGCATTTTCTGCTTTACAAGAACTTGATTGAATGGGAACAGGGAAAGAAGTTGGTGTGGAAAGAGGGAAAGGCTTATCTGGATGGGGAGGAAATAATTACTTATCATTTCAGAAGCAATTATTATTTCATGGGAGGGGATAATGTATTCAATTCGGTAGATGCCCGTTATTGGGGACTTCTTCCGGAGGAGTTCATTGCCGGAAAAGTAGTGGGGATATGGAAGTCTGTCGATCCGTATACAGGAAAAATGAGATGGGAAAGAATAGGAAGCATACAATAAAAAGATGATACAGCATATATTGAAATACAGCTTAGTTGGTATGGGGGCGGTACTTATATTCCTCTGGTTGGGAGTGGTATGTCTGGAGGACAAGAATCTGCCTGCCAACGAACTTGCCGGACAATGGACTTGGTTTTGTGGAGGAGGTTTTGTGGTGGCCTGTTATGGAGTGATAACGTATGGTTGTTATCCGACAATATGGCAACAGTGCCTAACGAAAATAGTCAGCTGGTCACTTATTTTATGGGGGATATACGAAGGTGTGGATGGCTTTTTGCAGGTATATGGATATTCCATGTCCAACCATTCACTCTATGCCTTGACGGGAACATTTTACAATCCGAGACCTTATTCCGGATATTTGGCAATGATTTGTCCGATTGCTCTTTACGAGTATTTAAGTCTGGATAAAAAACATTCCCAATCTCTGGCTGCACGGGCTGGCAGTTATATGGCCTTGTTCGCTTTTTTATTATGTTTGTGTTTGTTGCCTTCCGGTATGAGCCGTTCAGCATGGCTGGCAGCAGCAGGAAGTATTTTGTTTGTCTTGTTTTTCCATTTCAACGGGGTAAAACGTATGGCAAGCTACTATCGGGCCCATCGCCGTTGTACTGTAGGAATGGCCATTGCCTTAGTGGGAGCCGTGATAATAATAGGATACGGTATTTTTTATTTAAAGAAAGATTCAGCAAACGGTCGTCTGTTTATGTGGAAAATCACCTGTCAGGTTATTGCCGAGGCTCCGTGGTCAGGGCATTGGGAGAGTTTTCCTAAAATATATGGGGAAGCTCAGGAAAAATATTTTGCTACGGGGAACTATACTGAAGAGGAAGAACGGGTAGCCGGTTCGCCGGAGTATGCGTTCAATGAATATTTGCAGCTCATAGCGGAAAAGGGACTTCTGTTTTTTGTTTAATATTTATTCTGTTGGCAACTCTCCTGTATTTAGGAATAAAAGGAAGGAAATTCGGAATATGCGGAGCTATTTGTTCTTTGGCTGTTTTTGCTGTAAGTTCCTATCCTTTGCAATTTCCGGCATTCTGGAGTGCGCTGATTGCATTAGGGTTTGCGTGTCTTCCTTCGGATTTTGGAAATAAATCTCTATTTCTTAGGGTGCTAGGAATATGTCTCTGCTTGAATGCCGCTGTATGGACCTATCCGGCATACGGAAATTGGAATAGGAGATACATGGCGGTGAAGAAATGGAACAATATCAGATTGCTTTATAACACAAAGGCGTATGAAGCGGCTTATCCGGCATACCAACCGCTATATAATGAAATGGATTGGAATTATCGTTATTTGTTCGAATACGGGCATCTCTTATCTAAACTGAAGCGATGTGATGAGGCTATATATGTATTACGTAAGCATTCGGCAAACTACAGGTATTAAATTTTATATACATCAATAGCGACTGTCACTATGAACCTAATAGTATC
>CANQSM010000221.1 GCA_947626525.1 uncultured Phocaeicola sp.
GTAAGCACTCAAATTAGGGCTCTAAAAAATTATAAATAGCTTTGCTGCGAACATAAAACTCAAAAATCATGTATAGCAGTGAAGATCTTGAAAGATTCTACTTTCAGTACAAATGTGAGGCAGTGCCTCAGGGAATCCCCATAGAAAAGTTCTGCCTGCAGAACAATGTACCTTACAACATCTTTTCCAAATGGTACAAGGATACACGCAAAAAAATAGTGGAAGTACAGGTGGACGGACGTCCGTCGGCAGCAGATTCCGCGCAGGAATCTTCGGCCGGAGATACCATCACCACCCGTCCGGTCCGGCTTTCTTCGGGAAAGAAGAAAGCCGTCAATGGTGGTGGCCTGAAAAAGGACTCCTCTACCGGACTTCTGATATCCGTCGAACTCCGTCTGAACAACGGGCTGCATGTTTCCCAAAGAAACCTAAGCTATCAGGATCTTTGCAGACTGATAGAGAACTTGGAGGTGCTATGCTGAACGTATCCGGAATGAACCGATTCTACTACATCCGTAACTTTACGGACATGCGGTGCAAGCACTCCCGGGTGCTTTCCATTATCTGCGAACAGTTACGCCGGGAACCGATGGACGGCGATGTATTCATCGTCCTGTCCAAAGACCGCCGGATTGTACGCCTGTTCTCCTACGATAACCGTTCCTACTCCCTGTTCGAGAAAAAATTCATACCCGGCTATCAGTTCATGAAAGTCATCAGAAAAGGGGATGAAACCATCTATCGGATTGATTGGAGAGACGTTGTGCTTTTATTGGAAAATCCAATCATTAAATCATTAAATATCAGATAATTAAATGTAATTTTATTTGGCTGTTCCAATAAATTTTCGTATCTTTAACCTGTAAAAATAGGATAAGAAGATGGACAAATTGGAACAGCTGATAAGGATGAAACGTGAGCTTCTGATGCGGGATACCTTCTCGCGCAGGGGCTATGAAAGCTGTGACGATATGCCCGAAGATCAAAGAATCAACTATATCAGATACCTGGAAGAACGCTGGACGGAAGTGGAGCTGGACAAGAAAGCCATGAAGCTCGTCATGGAAGACCTGCAGAAGGAGAATGACCGGCTCAAGGAGGACCGGAAGGAGTCTGATGAACGCCGGGAGAGCCTCGAAGGGCAGCTTGTGGCGCTGGAACAGCTCCTCCACAAGGAATGCAAGGCCCGTCAGGCAGCCGAAGGTAAGGCAAAGAAGCTTGAAGAACAGAACAGGTTCCTACGGAAGAACAGTTTCGGATCCAAGAAACAGTCTTCCGGGAAGCATGAATCCGACAAGGATGATGGCAATGGCATCCCTAACCGTGAAGAGGAAAAGGAAGGGTTTGACGGGACAGAGGAATCCCTGTCCACTAGATCCGTGCCCGAAAAGGAGGAGCAGAAAAACGATGCCGTATCCAAACCGGAACGTAATCCTGCCAACCGTCCTGAGACATACCGTACGATGGGTGTCAATGGAACTCCTCTCAAGCATTATTCGGACCTGTCCAAAGTGCCCGGACGTATCCTTGCAAGAAAGATGGTGAAGGTGTTCAGACTCAATATGTTCCTGACCGAGGAACAGTACGAGATGGTCCAGTATGTGGAGAAAGGCAGGAAACCACGTTGGGCCTACTTCCCTAAGGAAGGCCATCCTCGGGCGGTTCCCAAGTTCCAGGGAACGAAAGCCACTCCGGAATTCCTGCAGGCGATAGCTTATGAGGTGTACGTGAAGAACGTAACGTTCGGACTGCTGCACCAGTGGCTGCAGGACATGGGGATGGCAGTTTCTGCCAACACCCTGCGTAACTGGCTGAAGAAGGGAAAGGTTTACCTGGACCGGCTGGTGGTGGAACTGAAGAGGATTGCCCTTGAAAAGGATTCCATCGTCAACTGCGATGAGACCTGGTGCAAGGTCCGTAAATATGACAAGTATAGGAAACGCTATATGTGGGTGCTGGTCAACAAGGCCGAACAGGTTGTCATCTTCTTCTATGAAGACGGATCACGCGGCAGGGATGTACTGAAGGACTTCTTGGGTGATGCAGAACTGAAGGCCGTCATGTCTGACGGCTACAACGCCTATGTCTTTATCGGCAACGAGCTGAAATCCACCCGATTCAAAGATACAGTGCATCTGGTCTGCATGGCACATGTAAGGGCCAAGTTCCTGAAGGCCGGTCTGGAAGGGCGTGACAGGGGCGCTGACCTATTCATCTATTATATAAACAGGCTCTATGAACTGGAAAGGCAGTATGATGCCGAGGGGCTCAGCCCGGAAGAAAGGCGACGACGGCGGCAGGGGCTTGAAACCAAAGAAATCATGATTAACCTGAGAGCGAACCTCCTGCAGGAGTTGGGAAATGAAGACTCCATGAGAAGCAGCTACATGACCGAAGCCCTCAATTACCTGAACAGGTTCTGGAAGGAAGTGTTCAACTACCTGAAGGACGGCAACTTTCCGATAGATAACAATGCAGCCGAACGGGCTGTCCGTCCGTTCACGACCAAGCGCAAGAACTCACTCCATTTCGGAAGCGATGAAGGAGCTGGGATGGCGGCGACATACCATAGCGTTATCAGCACGGTCAAGTTGCAATGTCGGTCTACCTGGGAGTTCCTTGGAAAATTTTTTAGCGGAATTTTTAACGGTTGCACAGATTTTTTGAGTCTTGCACCACAAAATATCGGCCTAGAAACATGTCGATAGGCTTTTTACACCCTAATTTTTTAACATTTCTAGTTTAAGGCACGGATAAAGTGCCTTAAATCAAGGGTATGCCCTAAATTGAGTACTAAC
>CANQSM010000222.1 GCA_947626525.1 uncultured Phocaeicola sp.
GAAGAACAACCAATAAAAAAATAAACAAATAAAAACGAGATTCCAAACTCGTATTATCTTTTTATAAATTTATTTATGTAAGTTATTTTAAATTATTGTATTCGCTACTTATAAAAAATTCAGTTGTTTTTCCATCTTGGCTAGTTTTATGATATTTATAATTTTTCATTTCATTTGGTAAATTTTCAATATTACCCTTATAGACTAATTTATCATCTACAAAAACTCTACAATCTAACAATTTTATGCTTTCTAGTGGCCCGTATAAATTTACATCTTTATTGTTTTTATCTTTAATTACTATCTTCATAAAAACTCCAATCTTTTATACAAACTAATTATAATATATTTAACAAAAGTTTTGAATTGTTTTTTTATTATTTTAACAATTAATTTAAATAACTAGTTTAAATTAAATCTATTTTATTCATATTGTTAATAGTTTTTTCTTTTCTAAAATCATCTAAATTAAAACACTCAATGTTATATTTTTTTGAAGTGTTTGGAATAATACTTGTCTTAATTTTGATAGGGTATTTAAAAATAGGCTCTATTGTTGCTTTTATTGGATGCAACCTACTTTTCATAAATACTGCCTCACCAAAATTTAATCTCATTAATTCATCAGGCATAATTAATTCTCGACCAAGTAAACTTTTATCATTAGATATATTTATATCTAAATTATCTAATTTTGAAGAAGTAGAAGTCCTAGATGATGATATGGTATATTTTCCAATTCTTGAACTTATTTCTCTAGCTGTTTCATTATCAGATGTTAATAAGTATATCCAAGTTGTAGCATTAGATTTTATCGTTCCTGATGCCTCTTTGTATTTTTCTTTTAACTGGTCAAAATCTTGTATTACTAGATAAAATCTTATATTTCTTGAACGAGAAACCGTTATTTTATTTGATATTGATGTAATAGGGGGCATATTGGCAAATTCGTCTAATATGAAGTTAACTCTAATAGGCATTTTCCCATCAGGTAGGGATTGAGCAGTATTAATAAGTGATTGATAACATTGGTCTATAAATAAAGATGCTAATTCGTGTCTTGATTCCTTTTCATCAGGAATAATTAAAAATACAGCAGTTTTTTCTTTTCCTATATCATCTAATTCAAAATCAGTTCGACTTGTTAAATTAGCAATACCTGTATCTGAAAACATTTTTATACAAGTGGCTAAAACCGAAAATAGAGTGGCTCTAGTTTCACCTTTAGCAAAACTTCCTGTAGCATAAGAATTTTTGGCAATATTACCAAATGGCTTTTGTTGAAAATATAAATCTAATGAATTATATCTATCTATCATTTTAGCTCCATGTTCAACTAATAAATTATAAATAGAGTATAAGTGTACTTGTTCTTCTTTTGGAGCATCTTCTATAATGGCATAACATAAAGCTGTTAAAACTGACGTTGCACTTTTTTCCCAATACATATCTTTACTTGATAAATTTTTAGTTAGGGATTTAGAAAAGTTTTCGATTAAATCACCGGCTAAATCAATATTACCATCTTTATAATATTTGTAGGGTAGATGTAAGGGATTCCAACCATCTGATGCAAGAGCATCCCTTAAATTAATAACTCTTATTTTATAACCCTGTGATTTTAAAAATTCATAGGTGTTACAATATAACTCACCTTTAACATCATTAATTACCATTGATTCACCTGCATAACCAAGATTAAAAATAAGTGGGAAAATTTCCATAATGGTTTTGCCTGATCCCGTAGAGCCGATAATAAGAGTGTGCTCAAAAGAATCGGAATAATAATACTTGCCATCAAGTTTTGTAACAGGTATTCCACCACTTTTTAATTTAGTACCAATATTCCAAACTTTAAAATTTTTTTTGATTTCTTTTTTAGTAGCCCACCTAGAACTACCATATTCATACGAGCCATCTTCATCAGGCATTTTCTTAATATTAGATAATTTTAATTTAAAATAATTATCGTGTTTTATAACAAATAATATAATTAATGAAAATAACAGCAAAGTACCAAATAAAAGACTAATGTCTTTAAGTGTTAGTAGAGTATATATTATATTAAAATTCCACGATAGTTTAACATTATTTAAAATAATGTGAGTTAAGTTATAACAAACATTAGCTGAAAATATAAAAGTGCCAATAACTATAAGAATATAGTTAAATACTTTTCTTATTTACATCCCTCCAAACAAAAAGATTATCAATTAAAACTGATAATCTTAATTATACCAATTGCTTTTTTATCTATTCTTTATTATCGCAAGTGCCACCTATACTTATAATGTAATTTTCCATATCTTTAAGTAAATCATAAGTATTATCATAATCATCTAAATTTATATTCATCTTTTCCATTAATTCTTTTTCTTGTTCTTTAGTATTATTATCTACAATATTGTAACTAGATGGTTTACTATCAAAATCTGATGTACATTTTGGAACTTCTAAAAATTTTCTATTTTTACATAATGATTTATTAGAAATACAATATGGCGTTTCTAAAAATTTTTTATCATTATTACATACATCATGAACTAAAGCCATAAGTTTTAATCTTTTACCATCTAAATTACATTTATCAGTTATAGCACTTTCCGAATTATTTTCCATAAAATTAATTTGGAAACGATAACTGTATTCTTTATAGACTATAGTTCCAATGAGTAAAATAACAATAACTACACTAAGAACAATAATAACTCTTTTTAATATTTTGTTATTTTTAGTTTTCTTATTAATATCTTTTATCATTTCTTTATCACCTTTTAATAAAATGTCTA
>CANQSM010000223.1 GCA_947626525.1 uncultured Phocaeicola sp.
CATAGACATCCGTATAGGAAACATTGTACGCCTCTCCGAAGAAACAGTTTGCACTTCCGCTAATAATTTTCTGAGAAAGATTATACAGTTGCTCGTTCGTATACCCCATAAGCCGAGCGTATAAAATATGATTGTCATATCTTCTGCAATTGAATCCGACAAGACGAAACCTCATCAGATCTTCAATTTCTTCCGGCGTCGGGTTAATCATTCGAACAACAGGTTTTCCTTCTCCTTCAATCTTCCAGTTAACAAGGAATAAATTCGGAAACACTTCAACATCATAAAATATCAATTTAGAATCCTCGTCTTCCTTGCTGACGGATGGATCAGCGGATTTGAATTGCATTTTGTTTACAAGCTTAATACAGTAATCAGCTTGGTGAGTGCTGCTTGCCGCAAAAGCTAAAACCGCATTTCGCATATCGGTAACATCATAATTTAATCCGCTTGCATATGCGTCTTCAAGAATTTTGTAAATAAAGTCGATACTTGGCTTAGTTGCTGGGTGAATTTCTTTGTTAAGATTTCGTTTTATAGATGTTCTAAGCCCTTTCTCGCTCTTTATGCCCTCAAAATTTCATTGGTAAACCGGAGCTAATGGTCGCGATGGGTAAACTGTTGCATCTCGTAAGTTTTCTACGAAGTGAACTTTTACCGGCGAACACCTTAACTTCGATATGATCGTCAACGCTTCTGCTTAATTTAGATACATCACCAGTGTAAATATAATGCAGATGAACACCTTTACCGCTTTTACTAAGCTCGGCGTATGTTGGCGGCCATTTACTCGCTTCTTTGACATTCCGTTCGAATGATTTATTTCCCTTATCGTCCGGAATATCAAAATCAATTACAATATGGTTCTTAGGAACCTTTACATAGTGGAGTTTAGACGTATCGAGGTCTGATAACTTGGTTTTTACTTTGTCCCATTTTTGCATCGGTATTTCTTCATCCGAAGCATATTGAGCATAACAGTCCGCACACTCCTTATCAAATATTGATTTTCTTGAGGTAAATCTGATAAGAGGTGTTTCATCCGGTTCTTCGGGTTCGCTAATTGTCTGGTCCTGAAACTTTTCCGTCCGAAAACCGACATAATAACTACGCACTCTCGAACCGTCTTCTAAATTAAACCTCTCTTTATAGTCCCGGAAATAATTTTTCAGTTCTTCTTTGAAAACCCTTTGAGAAAAGGAATATCCGACTTTTGCTTCCTCGCAATAGGTCTTATACATTTCCCAAGCGGATTTCAAAGTTGTTCCATCTTCCCGTTTGAACACATGATATGAATCAACAACAAAATTATAGAAATCATTTGATGCACCAAGCATTGTTACGGGAATATAATTGTCGTACTCTCCGGGATTTTTCAGATATACTTCCTGACAGTAATAAGCGATAGCTCCAAGTTCAAAACCGATTTGCTTCACCGTTGCCTTATAGTCTTTTGGACTTAATTTTTCACCGGTAGGGGATACGTCAATCAATCTCCGGATCAAACCAGATTTTGCATCCGTAATTTTTACCGGTTTATTTGTACCCATAAACAAAAAGCATTTAAATCGGTTAGAATATGTGGACTTGAATTTTTCATTTACCGTCATTAGTTCGTGCGAAACCAAGCTATTAAGTCTGGTATTATCTTCAATCCTTGACAAATCTCCGTCATGCTGTATGGCAACTAACGGATTACTCTTGAATGCCTCCAACGCAAAAGAGTTACTTGATGAACCAAGCGCTCTCGCATCGAACACCGAATAATATCCTTCAAAAAGCTGTTGGATAATGTTAAGAACCGTAGATTTACCAGTTCCGGCTGCGCCATATAAAACTATAAACTTTTGGAGCTTTTTTGAATCTCCACACACCACAGAACCAATAGCCCATTCAATTTTGTGCCGTTCCTCTTCCGAATATAAAGTAGACATCAATTTGTCATAGGCTGTAAGATCTCCCGGTTCTAACGGATAGTTCAGCTTTTTACTGGCATAGTCTTTTTTATTTGTTTCCGTATTGGAAAATATCAGTTTTTCGTCCAGCATATGAAAGGAATCCCGCATTTGACGTTGGCAATATTTATGCCAATTATCAATCATACCGGATTCGGCATCCCACATATGCAGAACTTTAACATGGGAGTCAAAGCGTTCGCGATTTTCTTCCGCATATCTATCCAGCTCTCGGTCTATCAATTGCAAAGCGTCTTGTTCGTCCGTAGACCATAAGCCACGTTCTTCAATCCAGATAGCGTAGAAATCCCCGCCTCGAATCATTAGATCGGAGCTTTTTTTAATTATGAATTTTGGATAGATTTCTATTATGCCACGCTTTGTACTACGTGTTGAAATCATCAAAAAGTCGATCATTGCATTTCTTTAATCTCCCTTCGTTTTCTTTATTTCCTCGATTTCTTTTTTCAAATTTTTAATTTCGCCATCCTGCATTTGAAGCACCATTCCGGTCGATATAATATACAGCATTACCATAACTGACATTGAACGGATACTTCTCCGCATTTTTGCTTGCCGGCTGGCTATTTTTGAAAGTGAATAATCAAAATCATTGATGTTCCGCAAAATATAAGTCATAACAATTTCTATCGGATTCATATTTTGCACACCTCTTCTTTTGATTTTAGAAAACTGCTAACGGTTTCAAGTTTCCAATTTGAAGCGTCATTAAACGTAAATATCATGTCTTTTTTGTCTGAATTACGGACACGAATACTGTTTTTTCCATTTGGAAAGTATTCAATACTTTTTTTATCCTTTTC
>CANQSM010000224.1 GCA_947626525.1 uncultured Phocaeicola sp.
GCATTTTTCTTCTGTTCCGCCGCATCTTTCACAAGGCTTTCATCATTCAGGCTGCGGATATAGAAATCCACCGCATCGACGATGAACTGATTGACGGATTTGTGTATTTCCGTATTCAGTTCCGACAGGACCTTGTGTACCCTGCAATGCTGCTCATTATCAAGGTTGAGCCGGACACTGTGGTAGCAGATATTTGACTTTGCCATGTGCCTCACCCCTGCCCTATCTGGTTACGGTGCTTTGCAAGAAAAATCCTGCCCAGCTGCTCATACCCCTTTGCGTTTGCCCTGATGTCCTCAATGTACCGGACATTCCCGCCGTCATGTGAGCCGAACAGCCTCATGACCGCCGCACCGCCGCCTACGAACACGATTGGCGTCACATCGAGGTTGTAACCGTGTTCTTTCAGGGTGTTGTAGGTTTTCTGTGCAAAATCACGCAGGCATTCCTTTACAATGTTCATGTACTTATCCGGCAGCGCCGCCTCTCCGGTAGCCATGACCTGCTGTATCACGTTTTCCTCAAGCTCCTGCCCGATCTGCCTGCTGCACTCCTCGTTGATTATTCTCATGCAGCGGATAAGCCCCTGCTGGCTTGTGATGCATTCCGCTTCATTCGGCTTGCCATTCTCTATCGGCATGATGTCAATGGTCCAGCTCCCTATATCCACCACTGCAACACGCCCCGGCAAAGTTCTCAACTGTTCTGCAACCGCCGCATAGCATTGTGGGAATACGGACACCCTTGCTATCCTTGCCGTGTACTTCTCCTTCTCAAAACGGAAACTGACTTCTTTCTTCTTTGACAGATAATCAATGAAGTCCTGCTTCTCTGCGCCGAACCTTGTCAGGGGAAGGCCTGCTGATAAAAGGATATCCGCATTTCTCATTCCCCGCCTGTTCAGTTCCTTTGCGACTGCCGCAAGGGTAAGCAGATAGAAGTTGTCATTCTCAACTTTCGTGTCCCTGACCTCAAGGCGTTTCCCGCCTACCTTGTAATACTTTCCGTCCAGTTCCACCACATCGTCATAAAATGCGGGTTCCGTTGTGATCTCCTTTACCCCTGTCGTAAAAATCTGTGTGGCTGTTTTCATATTCGACCAGCCATGATCGATCCCGATTACTTCAATATGTTTTTCCATTCTGTTCTTCCTCCATAATTTACTCATGTTGATTTTCCCTCCGTCCCCTCCAGCAGCTTTTTCATGCAGGGAAAACAGTATTTCTCTGTCTGGTTATAAGGACAGCCAAAACACTGGCTTTCCCTGCTGATCTCCGCTGCCGGCGGATTCCCCGGCATTTTCACGCATTTACTGGCAATGCACTGTCTGCTGTTATGGAAAAACCTGCAGCGCATACAGCTTCGTATGTCCCCTTCCAGTAACGCTTCTGCCGTAATGACGTCCCCTGCTTTTGGGTATTTCCTGACCTTTGCGTTAATCCCCATCCAGGCCACCCGCCTTTCTTTCGGCGGAAAGCCTGTCCAGTTCTTCCATCTTCCGCTCTGCCATGCCTGCTGATTTTGCAAGCGATAAATAAAACACAAATGCTGCCGCTGTTATAATGCCTGCCGCTGCCTGTATCATCTGCCGCCCCTCCCTTTCTGCTCCGCTTTCTTCCTCTGTTCCGCTTCCATCCGCTCTGCATACTCACGAATGTCAGTCAGACCTTCTAAGTCATGGATTTTGGAACTCATGGCACGGTCAACATTTTCAGGAGTGCATTCGCCGTGTTCCACCAGCGCTGTCATTACTTTCTGCCTGATTTCTTCCTGTACCGTATCCGGCATTGCCGCTATATAGCGTGGCGGCAGCTTTGAAGCTTCTGTGATCCCCTCCTTTTCGTATCCATAAATGTTTTCAAAGTCACTTAGGAACTTTTCTTTTGCCAATACTGCTTTTGCCTTGTTTTCCCCGCTGGCTAACTCCACCAGCCCGTCTAAGAACTGAATCAGCTCCCTTTTTGTAAAGCCCATCTGTAAATCCTCCTTCTCAAAACAAAAAGGCAGGACCAGATTAGCGTTACACAAACGGAATATCCGTTTTGAGAGCTAATTTAGTCCTGCCTAAATCTTAATTGTTCTGTTTCACCTCGCATTTCATTAAAGCCATAGAATGACCGTATCAGTAATCGACCATTATCTGACTTTCGTAATGTAGGTTTTCGATTTTGTTCAGCGCTGTCCTAATCTTGACCTAAATGGGCTTAAAAAAATAGGACTAAATCAGTGCAAACCCTTGATTTTACTGGGCTTCTCTTAATTTAGTCCTATTATACCACCAGCATAACCTATAAATACCTTATTGTATTCATTCCAGTTGTCTGGGACTGCATTCTCCAGCTCTACAACACGCAAAGTTTCATCGTCATGCTCGCGTGATACCCGGCTGTCCCGATTTGTCCAGTCCAGATCGTCAGAGGTATAAGGTTCTGTCGGCACCAGCTCAAACAAATCCCCGCCCGTAGCGCCCGCTATATATTCGGCAACCGCCTCGGTATTGCCTGTGGCGGAAAAGTACACCACCAGCGTTTTGCCCCCATCTGTTTCATCCGCTTCAACCAAACTTATAGGTTCGGCGGCTGCTTCAGAAGAATCCATATCCGTTGATTCACCAGACGTCTCTTTCAGCTCGGAACTGCTTTCCGGCGTCGTACTTTCCCTGGCAGGGCTGCCCGAGCTGCTGCTTTCCCTATTCTGAGAAGAACAGGCTGCAAGGGAAAACACCATCATCACACTTAACAAAACTGCAAAAAATTTCTT
>CANQSM010000225.1 GCA_947626525.1 uncultured Phocaeicola sp.
GACTTTGTGCCTGGATATATTTGATGGAAATTTTAGAAGAAACAGAACAATTTGTTTATTATAGAGAAAATGGAAAATTAATTGGATTTGCTGGGTATTCAAAATGGAACTCTAAGAAACATTTACTGAAAAAGAAATTTTATAATTTTATTAAAAAACAACTATATAAAAGTAAAGAAATAAAAGATTTAAAAGCCTTAAAAGAATACGAAGTAAATTATAACTATGTTCCTGAAAATATGAGAGATTATTTTGATGGGGAATTATCTATGTTAATTCTTGATAAATCATACAGAGGTCGAGGAATTGGCAAAAAAATGTTATTAGAAATATTTGAACTAGCAAAAAATGATAAAATAAAAAATTTACAAATTTTAACCGATGAATCTTGTAGTTATAAAGTATATGAAAGTGTGGGATGTAAAAAGGTTTTTGAAACTATTGTAGAAAATAAAGAATATGGAAAATTAGGAAATATTACAAAAGAACAAGCCTTTATATATGAAAAGAAATTTTAATTTTTCACTAATGAAAGAAGTTGATAAAAAATGAACAGATTATTAAGAATAAGTTTCAATACCTTATTAAACTCTTTATTACCGATTTTAATGTGGGTATTATTAGGTGAAATAGTAGATAGGAGTATAGTAAATATTTTTACTATTACTTATTCTGTTCAATTTATATATACTTTGTTAGTAGCAATTTTTGGAACAGGAGCGAACATAACAACAGAAAAAGAAAAAATAAATGATATTGTTGATTCAAATATATTGTTAGGAATATTTATTACCTTTTTAATAACACTTTTCTTTTCTTTAAATATTAATTCATATATTAACTTTATGAATTTAGATCCTACAAATTATAGTAAATATTGTATATATTCTTTTGGTGTTATGTTTTTCCAAACTGTAATCAGATTGTTATGTGAAAAATTATATTTTAAAGATGAAAACAAAAAAGCAAATAAAATAACAACTTTGTTTAATATAGAAAATATAATATTTATAATTCTTTTTTCTTTAATTTTAAATAGTAGTGATTTATCAATAGCATTAACTTTAATACTTGATTTTTTTATTACTATTTATTTAGTCATAACTAATATAAGTAAATTATCTTTTAATTTTAAAATTTGGAAAAATATTAAGTATGTTTCAAATGATATATTTGATTCAATAGGAATGTTTATTATCTATTTTATAGGTCAAAGAACAACCTTTGAATTTGGAACTATGTATTTAATTGCTATGAATTTTGAAATACTAATTACAGATGCTCAATGGGATATGAGTTACTCAATTATTACTTCTGCAACTATAGATGCAAGTCGTGATAAATTAAATTATAAAGAGAGTTTAAAAAATGCTAGAAAGTTAATAGCATTACTAATCTCATCAACCTTAATTATGGGAATAGTCTTATATTCGTTTTATAAACCAAATTTATGGCTTTTATTATTTTTTGTCAGTGTCCAAATTATTGATATATCTTTGTCTCCAAGAATTTGGATTAAACAACAATATATACAAATAAATTATTCAGCTAAAAAGAATACATTTCATAAAAACATATATGAAATTATAAGGATTATATTTTCTTTTGTACCTACACCTTTTTGTACATATATAGGGCAATATTTGGCACTTATATATGAATTTATAGTTTATAATATTTATTATAAAAGTAAATTTTATATTAAAAATGGATATTTAAAATTAAAGAAGAATAAGGAGTGCATATTATAATGAGAATAGGTATAGATATAGATGGAGTTTTAACAGATATAGAACAGTATCAATTAGATTGTGGAAGTAAGTATATTAGTGAACATTTTAATAAGAGTGTTATTAACGGTGAAAAATATGAAACTACTGATATTTTTGAAATAAATGATGATATAGATAATGATTTTTGGAGAGAATATTTACCAAAATATGCTTCAGAAGAACCTGCTAGGAAATATGCTAGTGAAGTAATTAAAAAACTAAAAAATGATGGTAATGAGATTTATATTATTACAGCTAGATACTTAACAGATAGAGATGATAAACTTGGAATAAATATGAGAAAAACAGTTAAAAAATGGCTTTCAGATAATAAAATTTATTATGATAAACTAATCTTTAGTCCGGAGGATAAATTGATTGTATGTATGGACAATAATATTGATATAATGATTGAAGACAAGGTAGATAACATTAACAAAATTTCTTCCAAAATACCTGTAATATGTTTTAATGCTGGATATAACAGACAATGCGAAGGCAATAATATTTATAGATGTTATGCGTGGTATGATATTTATAATATAATCAAAAAATTAAATGTAAAATAGTAATTTGAAAGTGAGTTGATATAATGGCTACAACAAAAGATTATAGAGATTTTGTATTGGAACAATTAAATTTATTAGATAACATTACTTGTAAATCAATGATGGGAGAATATTTACTTTATTACAATAATACTTTATTTGGGGGTATATATGATGATAGATTACTTGTTAAGATAGTAGAAAGTAACAAAAAATACAATATGCAAGAATCTATACCTTATGATGGTGCTAAACCTATGTATTTAGTAGATGATATTGATAATAAAGAATCTTTAAAAGAAATAGTTCTTGATACTTGCAAGGATTTAACAATAAAAAAGTAAAGAGGTTTAAATTATATGAATTAAGAAATATTATTATCAAATATCGATAAAATTCATACTACGGAAATGGGTATTGATAGAA
>CANQSM010000226.1 GCA_947626525.1 uncultured Phocaeicola sp.
CACCCTTCCCGGAAATGCCAATGAAGAATATGCCACCAAGCTTGCCACAGCAACGCCAATAAACGAAGCTATTGTAGATATAAACATTGAATTTCCTAATGAAATCAAGAAATTCTCCTGACCAAACAACATTATAAAATTATTTTTTAAATTTGCAAAAGACAAATCGCTAAACAAGGTATTACCCTTTATACTTGCACTTGTGGAAAAACAGCAAATAATCATTAATGTATAAGGCGCAAGTGCTATAATACAAGCGATGCTCAAAAAGATTTTCCCCACGATGTTTCCGATTTTCATTATCTACTCACTTTTTTTACTATAAGAAATATGGAACTTATGAATAAGGAGATAAGTAAAATTACCATACCTATCGCTATCGAATATCCGTAATCAGCCACATATGTGAATGTTTTACGATAAAGATAGAAAACGAGGGTAAAGGTGGACATCGCTGGACCACCTTTGGTAATTAGAGAAATTTCTATGTATATTTGAAATGCCGAACAACTAGTTAAAATAACAACCAATAAAAGTACAGAGGCAAGACTGGGCAAGATTATTTTTATCAATATTCTAAACGATGAGGCCCCATCTATCTTTGCTGCCTTGATTATAGAAATATCCATGTTTTGCAAAGCAGAATTTATTATAAGAACATAAAATCCCGTCCATGCCCAAATACAAATAAATGAAATAAATAGCTTCGCAATTATAGGATTGGCTAATATGCTCTCATCGCCCGCTCCGATTCCAAAAATATAAAATAGTTGCGTCAATAACCCATCCGAATATGCTAACTGCTTAAAGAATAAAGAATACGCTATCGGCGATGTAATGCAGGGAAGATACAATAAAATTAGTATCGCCCCATGCACCCGTTTATTTTTTATTGAATTTAACCCAATCGCCAAAGCTATACTTAGCACTAAAACTATGGGTGATATAATAATAGAAAACTCAATAGAATTGACGAATGCCGTTTTAAAGTTTGCGTCATCCACCAAAGCTATATAATTATCCAACCCCACAAAAGCAAGATCTTGTCCCTTCCCCCCAAACAAAGACATTATCAATCCTATAATTAGAGGCAAGTACGTAAAACCGATTAGAATAACTAAGCTGGGTAAGAGAAATAATACTCTCTTCATACGTTTCATTTTCATTTAATTATGTTAATAGCAGCCATCTGCATTTGGTTTAACGCACTATCGAGAGTGATTTCACCTTTCAAATACTGACCTGCAAGTGGTCCTACTGTATATGTTATTTCATAGGTATTTAAACCATACTTAACGGCTGGAATATGTTCATTGCAGTTACTAATGCAAGCTGCAATATCTTGCCCGCCCCAAAAAACACTTCCTTCAGTTGCCAATTCAGCAACAACTTTTTTGTTTGTAGGTAACACAAAAAAATTTTTTGCCATATAGTTTGCCAACTCTACACTATTGCCAAAACTTTCTTTACAAAATTCTGCAGCGATTTGGCTATGGTCGTTTTTCACGACAAACCATGCCCCACCACCTAAACTTGAGTAATTGGTGTACTGCTCGCTACCTGCAATACGAGGCATAGTTGTAACACGCCATTTTCCAGATTGTTCTGTATATTCAGATATAATAGGGGCCCACCATGTTGCACCAAACAATGACACTATTTTTTGATTTGCGATTGCTGAAATGTAATCATCCCAACCTAATGCGTCATAAACAATATCGGCATCATAAATATCTTTCATCGTCAAAAATGTATCTCTAAACGCTACATTATCGCTAATATTGGGAGTTCCTGATGCATCATAAAACCACGTGCCAGCTGCCTGATACATTAATCTGCCTTCCATATCTCCGTCGGGACACATAATAAGCATATCCACACCCGTCTTTTCCTTTACATCTTTACCGATTTCAATAAACTCATCCCATGTTATGTTTTCTAAATCCTCGGCATCATATCCCGCTTGTTGGATTAAATCATAACGATAAAAAAGTGCGCCAGTCCCGCTTTCGTATGGTATAGAATAAGTTTTACCATTATGAATCGCGTTTATCGTCTTATAATCGTAATAATCCTCCAGATTGACATACGAAGATAAGTCAAAAAAATATTTTTCGTAATATGTCAAGTATTCTGCAAAATTATAGTCTTCGTCATAGAAAATGTCAGGCAATGTATCTGTTGCTCCCGTTGCCAATGCAACCTTAACTTTCTCCACCATATCATCCTGCCCAAGAACAACCACCTCAAATTCTTGTTTTGAGTCAGGGTGGATACCTTTATAAAGCTCAACCGCTTTTTCTGCGGCATTTGCATAGGCATCCCAGGCCCAAATAATAACCTTGTTCTGTTTGTTTGTAGAACAAGCCGTGAGTCCGATTGTGGTAAAAACCAAAAGAGCCAGCATCATTGAAATCGCATTTTTTATCATTTTAGTTTTCATATTCACCTCCACGTGTACTTTTAATTAAAAATATGTAATTTATCTTTGTTGACAGTAAGACAAACGGTACTATTTATTGCCAAATCTTCCTTGCTTTTAACACGAATAGCCTCGTCGAAATTATTGTTAGTAATACAAGTATACAAATATGTTTCTCCCAAATACTCTTTCAGTTTTATAATATACGATCCATTGGTATGTGGCGAGATTTGAAAATCTTCGGAACGAACTCCCAATACTATGT
>CANQSM010000227.1 GCA_947626525.1 uncultured Phocaeicola sp.
TACTTGTTCTCTAATAAAGTTAGTAATCTATCTATCTGCTCGTCTCTCTTGTTATTCGCTTTCATCTGTTCGAGCAGGAGTTCCTGCTGCCGTTCCAGCGCGGCGAGAAATTTATCCGTTTCAGTGTTCTCTTTTGACTTCGCCACGTTTACCCTACTTCCTTGAGCAGCCGAAACGCTTACGCTGTTACCTGACGCAAAAGACGAAACTATTTCGCCCTCCCTAACTGGGAAACCCAGTAATTCGAGTAGTATCAGGGTGCTTTCAGGGATATGTTTCCCCTGCTCCCAGTTCTGTACCGTGCGCAATGTAACATTGCATCTTTCAGCAAGTTCCTTTTGCGTCAGTCCTTTCTGCTCTCGCAATTTCTTAATGTCTATCATAATATATTGTTCTACTGTTTATTATGCTTACAGTGAAAAATTTTTCGCAAAATTTTTACGAAATTTATTTCGTGTATGAAATTTATTTCGTAATTTTGTCGCATATTCTTTCGTAAACGCTATTTATAGCGGACAAATTTACGCAAAAAGAATATATAACGGAAATAAACCGATTAGGAAATTATTGTAGAACTAAAAAATAAATGATTATGCAGACATTCAAGACTGAGTTGCAGAAGCAACGTGAGGAACGAGACATGAAAATCTACCTCGACTTCGAGGAGATGAGAAGCGTTCCCGGAAGCAGCAAGACAGAGGTCGCACGGCACTTGATGAGCAAGTACGGGCTGTACTCCATCGGAACTATCTACACTATCCACAAACGTGTCGCAGCACGTCTAAAATTGGAGGGAAAGGCATGAAACGTCTTTTACAAAAATCAAAATTCTGCCAGTGGACAATGTTCCTCGCCGTTATGTGCGTTGGAACGGTCGCTGGGATGATGATTGTCGGCGAGGAAGATCCCGACAGCCCCATGACAATGGGCGAGTTCTTCCTGCTGAAAGCAGCGGCATTCATTGCCATATACCTATGCTACCGCCTTTTTAAGCACCTATACGAGAACGGAATGCTCCCAAAGTACATTATTGACGAACTGAACAAGGAGGAGGAAATATGAACGATGAAGTTATGAACGCTCTCGGACAACGCTTCGACCGCTTGGAACATCTGACCCTCATAGGTGCGAAACCCGTCCTGAACTTGGAGGAGGCTGTCGTGTTCACAGGACTGAGCAAGGGACATCTGTACCGCCTTACGAGTGAGAAGCAGATACCGTACTACAAGAAGTGCAGAAAGCTGTATTTCAAGAAATCGGAGTTGGAGGACTGGCTGCTTGAACGTCGCGTATCTACGCAGGATGAAATCGAGGCACAGGCAACAACCCGTACATCTATCAACCGGATAAGGAGAAAAACGTTATGACAACTCAGATTGACACCCACAAGAGCCTAATACGCAGGAGGCTTACGGAGGGCGGCTCTATCACGCCGCTCGAAGCATTGAGGGACTTCGGCTGCTACCGACTTGCATCACGCATCAGCGACCTTCGCCGAGAGGGGATGAAGATTACCAAGCGTATGGAGGAAAGCGTTAGCCGCGTCACCGGCAAGCCTGTCAGATACTCTCGCTATTACATCGAACAAGGCAATGGGGAAAGCCGTCAGACCCCGAACAATCAATAATAACAGTATGAGCGAAATCATTGAAATCAATCAGGCTGACATGTTGCAGGCAGTCAACCGTGCGGAAATCGACATTCAGATTGCTACCGCAAAAATGTACCCTCGGGACATCAACTCGACGTTGAACAAGATTGAGACCTACGCCACTATGGACAAGGAGACAGCCGAAGACTGTTTCTATGTCCTCCGGCGCAAGGGCGCAGGCGGTCAGGACACCGTGATTGAGGGCTTGTCCGTCCGTATGGCGGAAATCATCGCCGGTGCGTGGGGAAACCTCCGTGTCGCGACGCATATCGTCGGCAATGACGGGAAGATGATAACCGCACAGGCAGTGTGCCACGACCTCGAAACGAACTTTGCCGTATGCAAGGAGGTCAAGCGTCGTATCACCGACAAGTACGGCAAAACCTATAGCGAAGATATGCAGGTCGTAACGGGCAACGCTGCCGCAGCAATAGCGTTCCGCAATGCCGTCCTCGCGGTAATTCCGAAAGCCGTTACCAAGAAAGTAATCAACGAAGTCAAGAAAGTGGCTCTCGGTCAGTCTATCGACCTCGAACAGAGCCGACAGAACGTGATAGCCTACTTCTCCAAGCTGGGTGTTACGCAGGCGCAGATATTACAGTACCTCGAAGTGAAGTCCGTAGAGGAAATTGACAAGGGAATGATATTCGAGCTTCGCGCCACCGCCAACGCTATCAAGGAGGGTACGACAACCGTGCAGGAGACGTTCATCAAGCCAGCTATCGAGGCGCAGCAGGAAGCAGCCGCAAAGAAGCGCGCAACCACCGCAAAGGAACGTGCAGAAGCAGCCATAGCACGTGCTACTGGCGCAGCCGCTCCTGCTCCTGACCCTGCTCCGGCAGTCGATAAGGAGACAGGAGAAATCAAGGAAAACAAAAACAAGTAATAAACCCTAAAATTCAAAATCAAAATGGTAAGCAACATTGAAATTAAGAAAGAAAACGTTCTCGCTGCATACGAGACAGCAAGAAAGGCAGGAGCGGACAGCACAATGAAAGT
>CANQSM010000228.1 GCA_947626525.1 uncultured Phocaeicola sp.
GGAAAAGCAGATAAAGTTTTTTACGATGTCGAGGAAGCGCGCCTGCTCGAAAATCCCCTCGAAGAAGGTATCAAACTGCGCATACTGCGTATTCTCATAGCTGCCGTCCTTCGTCTTCCACTCCATGAAGCGGTCTTCCCCGGACGTGATCGTCCCCGCCTTTGAGGTGAGCTGGTCGCTCATCACGAGGATCGCGTTATAGACGAACAGCGTGGGGATCTCCTTCATGTAGTTGCGGAGTTGCCGATATGCGGCGGAGGCGTCCGTTTCCTCCCGCGACGGTGACTTCAGCTCTACGACAACAAGGGGCAGCCCGTTCACGAACAAGATGATATCGGGGCGTTTCTCGCTGTACTCAATGAAAGTCCATTGATTCGCCACGACAAAGGAATTGTTCTTCGGGTTGTCATAGTCCACGAGGGAAACCGTGGCGGATCTCTGCTCCCCATTTTCCTGGTAGCGGACAGCGATGCCGTTTTGCAGATACTCCATAAAAGCGGCGTTCTTTTTGACAAGCTCCCCCGCCTCAAAGTGTTTCAGTCGATACAGCGCGTCCTTCAGAGCATCATTAGGCAGGCTCGGATTCAACCGCGCCAATGCCGCTTGCAAATCGGGTTCATAAAACGGATCGCCAAAATCCCGCTCAACGTCGGGACCGTACAAATGGGTATATCCCATCTCTTTGAACAGTTCTATGACCGAATTTTCGTATGTGCTTTCCATGTAAGACATTGTATATCTCCTCTTAATTCGCATTGTTGGAAAATTCTGTACTCACTCTCTGCATGATTGCATGATTGATTATTGCCGCATTCGTTTCTTTGAGATTGACTATGCGAAAAAGGGAATTGAACTTAACGTATCCATAATGGCATATAAGTTTCGCAATAAATTCATCTGCAAAAGATGAAGATATAATGCCTATACCATCAAAATCAATTAAGATTGGCTCCTTCGCATCAGTCTGCGTTACCAGGTTGATGGCAAGCGTTCTTGCTCTTTCGCCTGAATCCCTTGTAGTGTACCCAAAACTCAAATCACTTACTTTCAATTGTATCCGATTTTTCTCATCTTCAAAGGATTCAATATATAAATTGGCATAAGTATATCCCCCACCAAATACTTCCACGATTGATACTTCATTGTTACATTGAAACTGAAAATCAACCAACGTCCCCGGCAGACTTCTCTTATCTATCCATGTGCCTTGGAATTCATTTTTATATAATTCAGCTTGATTATTATATCCAACTATCGCTTCGCTAGAAATAATATTTAATAAGCCTTTGTTACTCAATATTAATTGACTCATTCCCCAAAGCCCATTGCCTTGATTGTTGGCTTTATCTCGCGTAAAACCTTTCTTCATTGCAGAGGTTATCGCATCATAGGGATTCCGAAATCTATAACCGCTTCCCTGAAAAGAGCGTAGAATCCCGATACCGTTATCATATACGGCAAAAGAGATATGGGCATTTTTTGTAACCGTACAGCATACATATCCAAACTCGGATTTTGAATGCTGTAATACATTGTCCATAACCTCATTGGTGGTCCATTCAAAAGCTTCAATGACGCCTTTGGCACATTCAGCTTTTGTATTCAAATATTGGACATATGCCGACACGATTTTGGAAACCTCTGTTCCACTGCTGAATTTCCATACTTTATACATTGGAGACAACAACTCATAGCTATTATCTTGCACAGTATACGGATGATTAAGCCCGCTCGAAGATAGCATATTCCCTTGATAGTTGATTTTTACTTCATGCCCATGATCCTTCAAAAAATCAAGAAGCCCAGCACAAGGAGCAATTATCTCTGGCGTAGAGAAGAAATTACTTGCGGTTCGAATAGAAATTGGTTCTTGAGGGGTGAGTTGGGATACTTTTCTCAATAGATACTTTATATCCCCTTTTTTACTCATTGAATGAAAAGATATATCCATATTTTTCTCCTTTGCACACCTCGTATAAATGATAATTTACAGCAGCAAATGTGGGCTGTATTTAATAAATTTTTTGTGGAGCCGTCTACTTTTCCTGATGGATGGCACGTCGGCCGCCTAACAGACATCGCAGATTACACCAATGGGCTTGCCATGCAAAGATTTCGCCCTTTGGATGGCGAGATTGGCATTCCTGTTCTTAAAATTAAGGAATTGCGCCAGGGTTTTTGCGATGCGGATAGCGAACTGTGTTCCCCAAATCTTGATCCAAAATATTTGGTTGATGATGGAGATGTCATCTTCTCATGGTCAGGAAGCCTGCTTGTTGACATATGGTGCGGCGGTCGGTGCGGACTCAATCAGCATCTCTTTAAGGTCACTTCTAATTATGATAAATGGTTTTACTATTTATGGACGCTCTACCATTTGGATCGCTTTATAAAAATCGCGGCAGACAAGGCAACAACTATGGGGCATATCCAACGAGGCGATTTAGTGCAATCAAGGGTGATTATACCAAATTCTTCCGATTTGGAGCGAATTGGAGAATTCATATCTCCGATTTTGAGCCAAATCGTCAATTCGCGTCTTGAAAACAATCATCTTGCTACTCTTCGCGACACGCTTCTTCCCAAGCTGATGAGCGGTGAGATCGATGTATCCGAGGTGG
>CANQSM010000229.1 GCA_947626525.1 uncultured Phocaeicola sp.
TGTGTTACCTAGTTGTCTAAAACTAGGTTTATCGCCGAAATTCATTAGTTACAAAGTTTCTTTTGAATTTCGGCTACCTTTACTCATATAAATTTATCCCTTACTTATTATTTAATTTTTTTACTAATGTTTTTTTCTTTTCTTTTAATGTAATATCATGCCCATTATTATAAAATGCAATAATTTCAAATCCTATTCCAAGTCCATATATTGCTCCAGATAATCCTTGACTAATATGATTATTTTTTATAATGTCATATAAAATATCAAATTGATTACCTAATGTTCCTAAAAGTAATAAACATAATCCAATGGCAAATAAAAGGTTGGTTTTTAATGCTTTCTTTTTCTTTTCAAAATTTGAATAATTAATAACATCATTTAATGTATTTCTTAAATTTATTAATTCTTCTTTTGTCATTTTTCTTCCATTTAATAATTCTGATACCTCGACATCTAACTCCTTAGATAATATTGGTAATAAAGATAAGTCAGGCATTCGTCTACCATTTTCCCAATTTCCAATAGCACGATCAGTTACACCAAGTTTATCTGCAAGTTCTTGTTGAGTCATATTTTTTTCTTTTCGCTTATTTGCAATAAAATTTCCAATTTTTTCTTGATTCATAGTTTTTGCTCCTTTCGTAAATAATTATACCTTATTTACATTTAGAAGTATCCAAACAAAGCGTGGGGTATGAGTAATTATCTGTAATTTAATTATTTTTTCTTATTTAACTTCGCTTATACTTTGAATGTTGTTAATTCTATAATATAATGTTTCTAATTTATCTTTTTTCTTTGTTTCAATTACAAGCCAAGTATCATTAAATTCTTTTAAAATACCTTTTGTTGATGTCCCAAAAACTAATGAGTATTCATCATCTGTATCAATTTCTATTTCTTTTCCAATTAAACTTTTTAGCATTGAAAAATCTTTTTTGTTATCTTTATGTCCGTTATTTAAGATTTTTTTAATGTTAGAGTTCAAGTTAAGATAGAAGATAATTATCAAAAAGAGAATAAAATATTCCATTATTTACCACCATCCTCAATTACTTTTATAGAAATAATAATATCTAAATCTATTATTTTATTTATTATTTTTTTTCCTTTTTGGTATTCAATTTTAATAAAACTATTATTAGCATCTAAAACTTTCACATTAGAATTGTAATTGATAAATGGATCAATGTAATCTTCGTGCATAACCAAATTACATTGTTTGCCAATTAAATTTTGTAGAATGTTATTAGAATTATTTTTGCATTCAATTTCTAATTTATTATCTAGTAAATCGTCTAAACTAATTTTAAAAAATTTAGCAATATTTTTAGATTGGATAATATCAGGAATCGTATTGTCTTTTTCCCAATTTGATAATGTCTGTCTTGAAACATCTAAAACCTCTGATAAAGATTCTTGAGTAAGTCCTTTCTTTTTCCGTAATAGAGTTATTTTTTCACCTAAAGTCATACTTGCACCTCCAAAACAAATTATAGAGTATTGCTCTTATTTTTTAAATAAAATACATATCACATTTTGTCAAAATTCTTTTACATAATCATAATTATTTTATGTTTTTATGTTCTATTACTAACAATATTGCAAATATTATTGTAATTATAAAAGCAATGACTGATAATAACATTTTATCAAAGTTAAATAATATATCACTAATAATCAAAAATATTGTAAACAATAAAAACAAAATTTTTTCTTTTAAACTTAACTTTTTCACATATTCTCCTTTTAACAAAGACAAATTACTATTTATATAATTGCATAAAATAAGATTTTTTATTTAAAGAACTCATATCAACATTATGCATTTTCAACATATCATCTGATGTTTTTCTAAATAATATGTCATTAAATCCATTACCAAGTAACATCAAATTATTTTGTTGGTATCCAACAAAAAATGTTTTCTTTTTTTTAAATAATCCACCAGCCGTTTGAACTTTAACTAGTGCTACTATGTTATTATCATTATCTTGAAATAAATATCCAAATTCTAATGTAAGATAGTTAAGGTCTTTTTTCATATTAATTAAGTTTTGATTTGTTAAATATTTTAAAATTAAATCTCCTGTTTCCTCTTTTTTATTTCTGTCATCAATAATGTTTTTAAATGGCTTTTCAACTATTTTTTCACTCATAATATTCCTCTCACTTTCAAATCCAAATTACTATTTGTTATACTTTTTCTTTACTATTTTTGCAACAACGAAAACTATAATACTAGGTACAATAAATTCTAATCCATTTACAAGAACATAAGTATAAAAAGGTGCTGAATTATTGTAAGTATCATAATTAAAGTAATCAATACCTAACCTTATACAAAATACTATAATTAGAAAAATTGATACTACATATAGAAATTTATAAATATTTTCTTTTTTCATAACTCCTCCATTTCTGCAAATTACTATTTGTTTCACTAAATATTATATCAAAAAATCTTCTATTTTTAAATAAGGTTAATGCAAATAAAAAAGTGAGAGTATGAAATAAAAATCATATTCTCACTTTTACATTATATTTAATGAATAGCAATAATCATACACATTTAATCT
>CANQSM010000230.1 GCA_947626525.1 uncultured Phocaeicola sp.
AGTATCCGTACCGCGGAGCTGTATTTAAACCGGGCGGAAGCTTACGCGCGGAAATACATACAGGAAAATAATCCTGTCTACAAAGACGAGGCTTTGAGAAACCTGAATATCATACGCCAACACCGGTTCAGAAAAGAAAATTACCGCGATATGGATTCGGATGTGGACGGCGGGACACTGCTGGAGGAATGCGTCAATGAGCGATGGCGGGAATTAGGCGGAGAAAACGACCACCGCTGGTGTGACGTGCGACGCTACGGCAAGACTCTCAGACATAGCGCGTATGACGGCTTAAGCGCCGAACAGGACATGAGCCGGTTTACCTTGCCGATTCCTGATAAAGTATCGGACGCGAATCCAAGTTTATAATCGAATGTTACACATATAAAAAAAAACGACATGAATATTCTCAAGACAAAAACAGCCGTTATACTGAGTCTGTCGCTGCTCGGTATCTCATTCAGCCTGACCGGTTGCCACAAAGAAGACGCGCTTACGCCGTCCGAAGACGAGACGCGCCGGGAACCGTTACAGGGAAACGAGGAATACGACGCCAGAATATGGGATTGGTATAACAAGACAGGAGTGGTCATCCGCTACCGGTTCAATGAAGAGGAACCTTACATCCTCCATGAGAAGTATCTTCACTTTCATAGTGACACGACCCTGTATATAAACAGCTATTATTCATTAAGAGCGGACACTGTTTCAGTACGAAACGACAGCATAGTCATAGGACAGGAAATCTTTAAAATCGGGAAAGAGGACACAAGGGTACTGTCGGGCATGAATATATTCAATACCGTACGGGATATCTCAATAGAAAACAGTATCGTTCACCGGTTGGAATACATATATAAGATGACAGACGGGATAGAGGTTGAACCGGCGGAGGAAGCTTATATAGGGAAACAATTGGATTTATTGGAAAAAGTCTGTCTTAATTTTCTCCCGGCCGGATTCAAGCCTCATACTATATTTTTAGGGAAAAATTTAAAGAAAATCAGCGGCGGCTCGATGGGAAAACCAATAGAGAAATACGTTAATTGGTATTATGAGAATTTTATACTGATTCTCAGTTGTGGAGACTCCACCGTCCTGGATGTGGATGAGACCGGCTTAAGAAACGATGTACTGGCAGATATTCTAAAAAATATCGATACTCCTATGTTCTCATCCATTAAGTTCGCGAACTATCCGAGAAATTATTCCACCGGATATGTCACGAATGAGGCTATGGATGTAAAAGAACAATATATAAGGATGATTCTAACCACCCCTTACTCGGTATTAAGCCAAGAACCCGCTGAAAGCGACCTGACTTTCCAAAGAGGTAATTATACAGGTTGCCTGCATCCTAAAAAAGACACCAACGGATTGATAAGACAAGCGTATGAAGCTATCACCGGGGATTTTAAAGCCGCTGGAATTGATTTGCAGGCGATAGGTGATTCACAATAATAAATACCGGGCAATCATGAGACTCAATAAGATAACAGGACTGTTTTTGTTATGCGTAAGTCATTATGGCTACGCGCAGACTCCAAGAGTAAGCGGTAATCTTCATGTCGACACATTATTGGTGACCTGTCGGAATTTGTCAAATCCGCAAGCCCGTCCCGACCGGACAGACACCCTGATTACCCGTAACGGAGCGTTCTCTTTCAATCCGCCGGTGGAAAAGGATCTCTATATCGTGGAATTAAGCGGTCCGCTAAAAACCCGGACAATCCGGTTCTTATCCGTCCCGGGAGAGCGGGCCGTCATAGAGAATTGGAACGGCAAAGTGACCGGCAGCGGTTTTTATCAGCGATGGAACGCCATGGAACAGAAATTAAGCCGGTTGAAAACGCGGTCCGTAAAATTCATGCTTCTCGCAAGCAGTGAGAAAAACCGGGCTTATCGCGACTCATCTGAAATATATCAGGATAGATTACAAAAAACCGTCCGGGATTATATGAGGAACCACCCGGAAGATCCTCTGACTGTCATGATGATGAGATATTTGCCCGGTGAGGACAAGGAGAGCGCTTTCAACCGATTGTCGCCAAGTGTCCGTAACGGTTGTCTGGCTCCTTATGCCCGGGAGCAAATCAGACAGTATCAAGAGGATGTCAAAGAAAGAGATTTAGCGGAACAAAGAGACAGGCGATTCAAGGAAGAAGAAATCCCCCATCGTAAAATAGCGGAGAGGATATATTCGGCTTTAGGGAAAAAAGAGCTTGAGACGGGAGACTTTATTCCGGATTTGAAGTTTACCGACATAGACGGGAAAGAGTTCTCATTCGACTCGCTGAAAGGGAAATATGTCCTGATAGATGTCTGGGCAAGCTGGTGCGTACCCTGCAGGAGACAAATGCCCCATCTTAAAAAGCTGGAAGAGACCCTGAAAGATAAAAACATCGCGTTTGTGGGAATCACCACCGATATTAATACATATAAACTAATATGGGAGACTATAGTGAAAAAAGGAGAGCCGGGAGGAGTGCAGCTTTACGCGGGCGGTTCGAGGGAAGTATTCGTAAAGCTCTTTAAGGTAACCTCCATCCCGCG
>CANQSM010000231.1 GCA_947626525.1 uncultured Phocaeicola sp.
TCAGTTTTCTGGCATTTATAGGAGTCTCGCAAGATTCTGCAGCCGTCATCTGCAGCCTTTAACTGAATATCCCTAATGTAGTGTCGCAACTGTTTAATACGGGTGAGGAATTACTGACTTATGCCGAGCGGGATTTGAAGCATGCGTTGGAACTGATGCAAAATGACCCGATTAAGGTAAATGGACGTAGAGGGGATGGGAACCAGTCGCCGTTGAATTACTACGATGTGCTAAACTATCGTGGAGGGCGTATGAATTATTATTGCGCTTTAGGTCTGTTGGCCCGTTTGGAGATGTTGCGTCAGAATCCCGATGAAGCTTTCAACTATGCAAAGAGAATGATGGAGGAGGCGGGAGAGGTGATTCGGTTTGTAGACCAGCAAGCGATGCAATCATCTACAGATATGGGTAAGGATTTAAATTATAGTTCAGAAATGCTGGGTGCCTTGTACACGAATAAGTTGTACACCTATACCAATCAATTCTTTTCTATGGAAGGAGAAAATGCCGGAAAACGTACAGTAGTGATTAATGATAACCTTTATTCTCAGTGGATGACTGAAATTTATGGTCGCATTCCTGATGGTTCTGGTGCAGACAACCGATTTAGATATTGGTTTGGTATACCAGAAGGGTCTGGAGGCGGAATCAATAATTATTATTATTTCAAGAAGTTGCACGCAGCTTATGACGGAGGTGCGTTAACGTTGGGGCACTATCCGGAGCTGCCTATTATGCGTTTGTCTGAAATTTATTATATCGCTTGTGAAACACAGATTGGCAAAAATAATGAAGTGGCATTGGGTTATTTGAATGATGTACGACGTACACGTAACTTGGAGGATTTGGAAGGACCGCTGGACGATGATTTGTTGAAAGAATTTTTGGTTCGTGAAATGAGGAAAGACTTTATCGGGGAGGGACGTATGTTCTCTATTTACAAACGGCTCTTTTGGCCGATTTATGTAAAAGCCGGTAAAACTATAGAACCGGATGAGGCTTATTTTGTATTTCCGATTCCTGATGCAGAGTATGAATATACCAATAATGAAAAACCGAATATTTAATATAGGTAGGAGGGTGAAACCATGAAAAAGTTAACAATGATAGGTGGGTGTTTACTGGGTTTATGCGCTTTGGTAGCCTGCGAAAAAGATATAGATAAATATAGTTCGGAGACTAATTTTGTTTATTTTGATATGCCTTTCAAAGTAAATGAATATGGACAAAAGTTGTCTGAACGGGTAGAGAAATTATCGTATTCGTTCGAAATGGATGATATTTCGGTGACCAGTTACACTTTTAAGATTCCGGTGGGTTCGATGAGTTTGCCGGTTGATTACGATAGGAGCTATAAAGTGGAGGTAATACCGGAAGAGACGACTGCTGCTCCTGAGGATTGGGATGCGGATTGCTTGAACCATACGGTAATAAAAGCTGGTGAGGTGTTCGATACATTGCGGGTAAAGGTAAATCGGACAAAAATTTTGCGGGAAGAGTGGAAAGACATAGCCTTTCGGATTGTACCGAATGAGGCTTTTGGTGAGGGATACCATAATTTGCTGACGGCTAAGGTAACGTTTAGCGATCAGGTTGAGGTGCCTAATTGGTGGCCTACTTGGCAACGTTATTTTGGAGAACCTTATCGGGAAACCATTATTAAATGGCGAGAAATTTACTATTTAGGTGCAGACCCGAATAAGGAGACTATTGGAGGACCCGGAATGGGCAAACCTCTCTATTGGGATAATATGCCTTATTATGCTATGGAATCGTGGTATCCTACCACCTTTATGTTTATCAGGGTATTGAAGCAATATTTTATAGATAATGTGGTTTATCCGGATGGAGATGCAACCAAGGAACGCATTTTGTTGCCTTAGAATAAAATAGAGTATGAATTTTAAAAGTGTGAATGTCATGAAAAAAGCGATTATATGCTGTTTAATAGGAATGGGAGCTTTGTTGTTTGGCGCTTGTTCCGAGGATAAAGGAAACTACGATTATACACCAATCGATGAATTGACTTTATCATTGTCGTCTTTTTCACCTAATGTGGTGTCGGGAGGAAGCTTGAAAATAACGCCCACTATTGAACATAGTATAGAAGGAGTGGAAGAGAATCTTTCGTATGTTTGGGAAGTGGAAAAACAGGTCGTGTCAACCGAACGGAATTTGGACATATTGCTGCCGGCCATGGACTTTGGTGAAAAAAATTGTGCTCTGATTGTGACGGATAATCGTACCAATATGAAGTTTATAAAGGAGTTTGAGATTAGGGTGGTAGGTAAGTTGAATGTAGGCTACTATTTTATGACCGAAGACGAACAATTGAATACCGTAATGGCTTTCTTACCGATAGCGACGGAAGAGAATCCAAAACCTGAAATCATCCAGACACAAGCTTGTGGAGACTTGTCTTTAGGCAGTCATCCTCGGGAAATGTATTCGATTTTTAGTAGTAGTACTTTAGGGATATTCAGTTAAAGGCTGCAGATGACGGCTGCAGAATCTTGCGAGACTCCTATAAATGCCAGAAAACTGA
>CANQSM010000232.1 GCA_947626525.1 uncultured Phocaeicola sp.
CCTTACGAAAGCGGACGCAAAGATACAACCCTTATCCGTACACTCCAAACTTTTTTACCTCTTTTTTTCAACTTTCTTCTGTTTAATTCTGAAAATCATTAATAATCAAGCAACTAACAAACATAAGATTTCTTTATCAAAAGGTATCGGTTGTTCATACACCTCCACCTACATACCTTATAATATATAGCTCCATGTCATAAAAATACAGTCCGTACATACATCAAATATGCTATCCTTACTTTTCCCAGATATAAAAAACACTTCCATAGAATGAAAACAACTGCCTCCTTACCTTCTCTTCCTCAAAATCCAACTTCCTGATCTCATCTATTAGCAGAACCATCGGAAAGCGATGAAATATCGGCAAGGAGAAATTTTCATTGTATCCCAGCTACCGGAATAAGGCACAAATCTCAATATCTCTATAACATTCCAACAGAACTGCCTAAAAAAACTTATCTCTTAGCTCTTTAATTCACAGGCTAAACTCTATTAAAAAATATCGCCAATAAACTTGAGAGCACACCTTTCTCTATTAAAAACAAGAACCATGGCAACTCATTTTCCTTTCAACCGCAAACAACAGTAAATGGATATCCTACTTTGAGACAGCCTGATGAAAAGAAGCGCATCATTTTCACGATACATGCACACAATCTCCATGCCTTATCATTTTCAGAAAAAGGGGAGAAATGGCTTGCTTTACAAATAAAATTCATTATCTTTGCATTTATCTGTTTACTGCTCACTCAAGTGAGCAGATTGAGTCACTTCAATGACTTATCCTGCTCATTAGAGTGACTCGTCTCTCTCACTTTAGTGAACAAGTAATAAACAATAAGGAACATGAGCAGCAGGACAGATATTTATCATGAAGTACAACCAAAGCGAATTTCTACGGAAAGCGCCTAAGAAAAAAGGATTCAACGATGTCTATTCTATTTGATTGGTATAAAAATCCCAATTCCAACCGCAATGACGGAGAAGAAGAGACCGCCATGCACCCCCGTATCCATTACAACGGGGCTACCGATACGAACGAATTGCGCCGACAAATCCAGCACTACTGTACTGTTTCCGAAACGGATGTCTCTGCAGTGCTCGATGCTTTGTCACACTGCATGGGTAAAGAACTGGCCGAAGGAAGAAAAGTTCATCTCAAGGGCATCGGATACTTCTCTCCTACGCTGACCTGCACAGAACGCGTCATTTCCTCGACCAAACACAAAACCAGCAAAGTCAAGCTGAAAAGAATAACGTTTCGTTCGGACAACGAACTGAAGAAGCATATCGGCCATATTAAAGTAAAATGTTTGAAACAGAGAGGCCCGACCGTCCCCATAACGGAAGAAAACATTATTGGCAAACTCACGGAATATTTCCATACCAACCTTGTCCTCCGGAGAAAGGATTTAGAGTTTTTGTGCGGACTCACCACTATCACGGCCCGCCGCCGCATTGCGGAACTGACGAAAAAAGGGATATTGAAGAATATCGGCCCAACCCAACAACCCATTTATGTGCCAGGAGAAGAATTGTAACCACCATGCGTCATCATAATATGAAAGAAAGCTGAAAAGCCGGGGCTCTCCCCTCCCGACCCGCTTCCGCAAGTCCTCAGAGCACGAGAGAGCGTATCAAAGTAAAATGACAGCTCTAAAAAAGTTACAAGTCGCAACTGCCAAACCTCAAAAAGGCTGTTTCAAAACAGAATTCCAGAAATGAAAAGCTTTAGCTTGAAACCCCTTTATTTTAGCCCTAATTCTTTTAAGAAGCAAAGAGCTAAAATAAGGAGATTTATATAATCCAACCAACAGATTATAAGTAAGGCTGCCTTATTTTTCTATTTTAAGACAGCCTTTTACTATATATACCCAAGGTTCAGACTAAAAGTCCTTTTTACCAACATTGAGTTTCAACACAATCTTGCCTATATGTAGGTGACATGGCTTAGTTTACGCTAACTTCCGTGTCAGACATTACAAAAGCCGAGCATTGTGTTCCCGCCGGAATCTCGGCCTTACCACCTTTAATCAGGAAGCCAAACAAGCAGCAAAGAGTAAGCACGATAGAAACAACCAACTTATCACTCCCCTCATCCGAAAGACTTGAGCCGGATAAATAAATCATGGTACCATCCACCGCTTTCACACTCTTCACTGCAACTTCCAATTCGCCCGCCTTTCCCAACAGACCATTCTTCTCCGATTTCACCACTTGCCCTTGCGCTAAGGAACCCGCCGCAATGACTGTTTTACCGTTCACTGTCACATCACTTGTCACACGGAAGTCAACGATTTGCCCATTCCGAACACTGTTTCCCGACAGAGGAGTCATCAAATTCATCGGAATAGGAGTTCCCGCTTTCAATACCACCACTTCACCCGGCATGGTGAACGACATGAAAAGCATAGCCGCAGCCATCAACATCGCCGCGGGCTTAAATGCCACAGACTTAATTAGGGATATTCAGAATTTAGTCAACTAATTATTTGCCAATATGATAGATATTTTGTAACTTTACAAAGAACC
>CANQSM010000233.1 GCA_947626525.1 uncultured Phocaeicola sp.
CGACAAGGAATTTCGCTACCTTAGGACCGTTATAGTTACGGCCGCCGTTTACTGGGGCTTCAATTCAACGCTTCTCTCGCGATGACGTCTCCTCTTAACCTTCCAGCACCGGGCAGGTGTCAGGCTGTATACAGCTACTTACGTATTCGCACAGCCCTGTGTTTTTGTTAAACAGTTGCCTGGACCTATTCGCTGCGCCTCAACACACGTTGAGGACCCTTTCTCCCGAAGTTACAGGGTCAGTTTGCCTAGTTCCTTAACCGTGATTCACTCAAGCGCCTCAGTATGTTCTACCCGACTACGTGTGTCCGTTTGCGGTACGGGTTCCCCATGGATGGGCTTAGCGGGTTTTCTCGGCAGCATGATTACGCGCCCTATCCCCTTGTCCCGAAGAACGCGGGGTACTATCAGGTTCGGCTCGGGACACGGACTTGCCTGCGGCCCTCCACGCCTACACCCTTCAACCTCCTATTCCGTCAGGAGGCGGCACTGTCACTTCTGCGTCACCGCGTCGCTCCATGGGCAAGTACCGGAATCTTGACCGGTTGCCCATCGGCATCTCCGTTCGGATAAGCCTTAGGACCCGACTTACCCTGATCCGATTAACGTTGATCAGGAAACCTTAGTCTTGCGGCGAGGGGGCCTCGCACCCCCTTTATCGTTACTTATACCTACATTTGCTTTTCCATGCGCTCCAGAACGGCTCGCGCCGCGCCTTCAACGCCGCATGGAATGCTCCCCTACCGATCACTCGCGTGATCCCGCTGCTTCGGCAGACGGCTTATACCCGATTATTATCCACGCCGGATTCCTCGACTAGTGAGCTGTTACGCACTCTTTAAATGAATGGCTGCTTCCAAGCCAACATCCTAGCTGTCACGGCAATCCGACCTCGTTAGGCTAACTCAGCCGACATTTCGGGGCCTTAGCAGGCGGTCCGGATTCTTCTCCTCTCGGGCGCGGACCTTAGCACCCGCGCCCTCACTCCCGGACATATACTACCACGCATTCGGAGTTTGGCAAGACTTGACAGGCGGTGAAACCCTCGCGTCTTATCAGTCGCTCTACCTCATGGTAGCCTCATCCGAGGCTGCACCTAAATGCATTTCGGGGAGTACGAGCTATCTCCAAGTTTGATTGGCCTTTCACCCCTACCCTCAATTCATCCAGAAGCTTTTCAACGCTTATTGGTTCGGTCCTCCATCTGGTGTTACCCAGACTTCAACCTGATCAAGGGTAGATCACTTGGTTTCGCGTCTGCCACCGCCGACTAAGCGCCCTTTTCAGACTCGCTTTCGCTTCGGATCCGGGTCTCGTGGCCCTTAACCTCGCCGGCGACGGCAACTCGTAGGTTCATTATGCAAAAGGCACGCCGTCACCCCGCAAAAGGGCTCCGACCGCTTGTAGGCGCATGGTTTCAGGGACTGTTTCACTCCTCTGCTCGAGGTGCTTTTCACCTTTCCCTCACGGTACTGGTTCGCTATCGGTCTCTCGGGAGTATTTAGCCTTGCCGGATGGGCCCGGCAGATTCACGCAGAATTTCTCGTGCTCCGCGCTACTCAGGATTCCAACATGCCTCCAACGCCTTCGTGTACGTGCCTCTCACACCCTATGGGGGAGCTTTCCAGCCCCTTCCACTCGACAGTTCTCGTGCATCAACGTGGTCCTACTACCCCGGCGTTGCCGTGACAACGACGGTTTGGGCTCTTCCCCGTTCGCTCGCCACTACTGAGGGAATCATTCTTATTTTCTTCTCCTGCGGGTAATAAGATGTTTCAGTTCCCCGCGTTCGCCTCCATGAATACATGGATAATACGCCTTCAGCGTATTGGGTTGTCCCATTCGGATATCTCCGGATCACAGGTCATTTGCACCTACCCGGAGCTTATCGCAGCTTATCACGTCCTTCATCGCCTCCGAGAGCCAAGGCATCCGCCATGCGCCCTTACTGACTTTCATTCCACGGAGTCCGCGAACCCTTGAGGACGCGGAAACGCCGGGACATGCCTTCAGTCTTTTCTCGTTTCTGGTTCTTTTTGCCGGGACACACGTCCCGGCTCTATGCTCTTGCTCTTTTCTATTTGCCTGTACAACATGTCAAAGATCGTCGCCGCGGCCCCAAGGACCGCGCGCGCCGGAAAACACCGGCGCTCTCGAGTGGAGAATAACGGATTCGAACCGTTGACCCCCTGCTTGCAAAGCAGGTGCTCTAGCCAGCTGAGCTAATCCCCCCAAAACCGGGATGTAGTCCCAGGCAGACTTGAACTGCCGACCTCTACATTATCAGTGTAGCGCTCTGACCAACTGAGCTATAGGACTGTCGAGCCCGCGTCTGCTTGTCGCCTCTTTCTCCTGAAGGACGGACAAACAAGGAAGTACAGGAAAAAACGAGCCTCCGCGCGCAAGGACCGCCTCGGGAACAACGGCCGGACGCCCCAGAAAGGAGGTGTTCCAGCCGCACCTTCCGGTACGGCTACCTTGTTACGACTTAGCCCCAATCACCGGTTTTACC